>CAUZVF010000085.1:0-10271 GCA_963582955.1 Planctomycetota bacterium | reverse complement strand
CGCGCTTTCGGGCAAGTGAATCGGTTGATCACCGCGCCGGGCGGCGTTTATTTCCTCGCGCTGCATCACCTGTTTCGTTGGCCTGCCGACGACCGGGGCCAGTTGCGCGTGTGGACGGCTCGGCAGGAGCGGGAGAAGTACACCGGCGAGTTTACATGTGCGGACATGGTTGACGGTCAGCTTTACGTGCATCAGAGCGGTGTCGGACTAGCGGTGCTCGAAGGTGATGCTCTGGAACTGGTGCCAGGAGCCGAGCCGGTTCGCGACATCCGTCTGCAATCGGTACTGCGGTTTGACGATTCGAAATTACTGCTGGTCACAGCGACAGACGGACTGCTGCTGCACTCCGAGGGCCAGACACGCCCGTTTGATTCGCGGGCCTCGCAGTTTGCCACAAGGCATTCCCCGACAGGCTGCATGCGTCTTCCCGGCGGTCTGTTTGCCTTATCCACACAGAAACGCGCGGTCGTCCTGTTCGACGAAATCGGGAACATTGTGCAGTTAATCGACACCCGCGCTGGGGCGACGAGAAATGTCATCGGGCGTGTGTTTGTCGATCAAGAAAACGGGCTCTGGATTCCGTTGGCCCACGGACTTGCCCGCACGAAGATCGGCTCACCGTTTCAGTATTTCGAACTCAATCGCGGTTTGCTCGGAGACGTGCGGGCGGTGGTGCGTCACACCGACAATCTGCTCGTGGGAACCACACAAGGTTTGTTCGTGCTCAAGTCTTTCTCGACACCGGGCCGACTGGCATGGCTAAAACCGTTGGCGAATGGACACTGTCGCGATTTGCTGGTTGTACAGGATCAGGTTCTGGTGGCGATGGATCGTGGATTGTTTGTGATCGAGGACGGAAAGTTAGCATCGGTGTCGGATCGCCCTTGCTCAACGCTCGTCGCCAGCCGAGACGGAACGACGGTCTACGTTGGCAGCGATCGGATCGATGCGTTTTCATTCCGTGCCGACGGATGGACGAATCGTGGCACCATTGCCAGTGGTCTGAATCGGGTGGTTGACATTTTCGAGACATCGGACGGAAGTCTGTGGGTGCGTACGCAGGACGCGAACTGGATCGCTCAACTCAAGCGTGTCCCGCGCAGCAACAACGATCAAGCCGGCCCCGTCAAAACGTATGGCAGACAGCATGGACTGAACAACAGCAGACGGTACTTTCCGTTTCTTTGGCGCGACCAGTTGTTTGTTGGCACACCAAACGGGCTGTTTCAGTACGATGCGTCGCAGGATCGATTTGATGCCGTTTTGCCGGAACGATCCAATGACGGGCGAATGTGGTTCTCATGTGCTTCACGACCGCGACTCGATTCGCGGGATCGCGTCTGGTTCATCACCGACAAAAAGCAAGTGGCTCGGGCCGCGTGGACGAACGCAGGTCCGACGGTGGTATTCCCATTCCAGAGAGCCTTGGTCGGCCATTTCACCTCGGTTGTGCCGGAAAGCGGCGGGACTGCGGTGTGGGCCACGACCAGCGACGAACGATTGATCAAGCTCGACGAATCGCTCGATGGGCACACAGTGCCGTCCATCTTGCCGCGGATTAGTCGTTTGAGTTCACCACAGCGTGGCACGATTTTCGGTGGAGTCTTCACTCGCTCCGCCAGCTCCCCAAGGCTTCCTTTTTTTAAAGACACGCTGCGCATCGAGTACGGTTTTCCACGATTTGACTCGCACACGGCACATGAATTCCAATCTCGATTGGTCGGTTTGAACGACCAGTGGTCGGGATGGACACGTGCGTCGTACCAGGACTTCGCGGCTCTGCGCGAAGGTCGCTATCGTTTCGAATTGCGAGCTCGCGACGGATTGGCCGAAAGCGAAACGGCGTCGCTTGAGTTCCACGTGCTGCCGCCGTGGTATCGCACGTTGTGGGCCTATGGAATGTATGCAGGCGTATTGCTGGCGACCTGCTTTGGGCTGGTGCGTTGGCGTGTCCGAGAGTCGAATCGACATATGCGGCGGCTGGAAAAGCAGGTTGAGGAACGCAGACGCGCCGAAGCGACCCTAGCGGAGCGGCTTCGATTTGAAGAATTGATTGCTGGGCTTTCCGCCGAATTCATCGACGTTGCGCCGACAGACGTTGGCGAACTGTTTGATCGGTCGCTTAAGACCATCGTCAAATTTACGGATGTTGATCGCGTTGGCGTGTTTTTGTTTTCCGACGACATGCAATCAGTTCAACGAGCATACGAGCAGTACGCCGCGGGAACGTCGGCGCCGCCACATTATTTGCAGTCCGGTAAGTGGCATCGGCTGGATGATTTGGAGATGCGATGGGTCTGGGACGTCTCGAAACGTGGACAAGGGTTTGCCTTGTCGACGCTTTCGGAATTCCCGGACGAAGCGGACCACGACCGGCGGCTGTTCGAGCAACGAGGAACAAAATCGCTGCTGCACGCTCCGATGAACATTTCGGAGGTCGTGCTGGGATTTGTGTATTTAGAATGCGTGACGGTTGAACGCCACTTGTCTAAAGGATTCGTCACGCAATTCGGTCTGATTGCTCAGATTTTTGCCAATGCGTTGCACCGGCAATTGGCCGAAGAAAGACGGAAAGAACAACAGAGCGTGTTGGCTCATGTCTCACGCCTATCAACGATGGGAGAAATGGTTGCCGGTATCGCGCATGAGATTACGCAACCGCTGCACGCCATCTCGAATTTCGCGGTAGCGTCGACCAAGGTGCTTGAGGAAGATCCGTCCGAACGAAAGAAAAAGGTATTGAACTGGGTTCAGAAGATTTCCGCGGAAGTCGATCGATCAGGCGAGATCATCCGCCGCTTGCGTGACTTCACGGGCAATGCCTCCACAGATCCGCGGATGCTTGATTTGAACGAGGTCGTCGAGGAATCTTTGGGCATTGTTGTCGCGGAACTTCGCCAAGAACGCGTGACGGTGCAAACCGACTTCGACCCGATGCTGCCGAAAACCAGATGTGATCGGGTCCAAATCCAACAAGTTTTGGTGAATGTGCTTCGCAACGCGATGGATGCCATGCGCGATACGACCGACACGGATCGAAGAATTCAGATCTGTACGCATCGCTTGGACGGTGAACTGCACATTGATGTCCGCGACCGTGGCTGTGGTTTCTCACCTGAAGAGTCGGCCAAACTCTTCGACCCATTCTACACCACCAAGGCTGAAGGGATGGGAATCGGTTTGGCAATTAGCCGAACTATCATGGAATCTCACAACGGTCGCGTTTGGGCGACCGGTAACGAGCAAGGCTCGACCTTTACAGTCGCCTTACCGGTAGCCGTCGATGTTGCAGAATCCAAACTGACTGGCTGAGTTTCGCGGTACATGCTCCTGCAGACAAACGATGGAAATGGTCTAGTCTGTGACAATCCGGTTTTGATTGGCAATCCTCGAACCGGCGGGCTGACGTTCCCTGTTCGCCTGGCGTGAATAATCCGGGTTCGGCGGACGGACCTTGCCTGTCTCGGTTAAACTGATGAAATTTTCAGGATTTTCCAATAAATGCCACCGATTGGCAGGTCATCTAAGAAATTTCGTGCTTCATGTTGGTGTGCACCGTCGAACGGCAGAGCCTTATTTCACAGCGGCGGAAGCGAATGAAGCCACTCGCGGAGAGACTTGCGGATGGAGACGAGCATGCCTTTCAGTCGCTCTACGATTCGTGTTGTCAGCGTCTGTTTCGGTTCCTAGTCTCAAAAACGGGATCGTGTGATCTCGCGGCTGACGCCCTGCAAGAGACCTTTCTGCGTGCCGTCAGGTTTCGTGAACGGCTGCGTGAAGTGAACAGCCTGGAAGCCTGGATGTTTACAATCGCCCGACGTGAAGCCGATCGCATTCTGACGCGATCGACTCGGATGCGGCACAGTGGTTTAGTTGACGCCGAAGGAATTCAGCAGCATGCGATGCCGGACCGGCTGAGTCGTGTGGACGATCGCGGGGAACTCGAAACGGCACTCGCCGAACTGACGATTGCTGAACGGGAAGTTCTGGAGCTTCACATTTATGGCGGCTTGACGTTTCGCGAGGTGGCGTAGGTGACCGAGACACCGCAGGGGACCATCGCTACGCGGTACCGATCCGCGATCGCCAAACTCCGCAGGGGGCTGGATGTTGTCTCGGTTTTGGCCTCGAAGTTGGTCAGGGAGACGAAACAATGACGGGCAAAGAAAATGGCGAGCAAGCCGATCGCGTCAACGCCGACATGCGGGCGGATGACGATCGAGACATGATCGTGTGGCTGGAGTCTCGCGTGCCGCATGAAGTTCCTGCCGAAGTGACGTCGGCGATCCGTTCGTCAATCACAGCGGAACTCGCGGTCGTTAGTTCTGAACCCGAAATGCGATCAGCCTCAGTTGCGGTTTCCGCAACTGTCACAGAGCGACGAATGCCATCGTTGGGGGCCGGGAAGCTAACGCATCCCGCTCGCCAAGAGGTGGCGGCTTATGTTGAGCGGCGAATGCCATCGTTGGGGTTTGCAACCGCCGCGCTGGTCGTCGTCGGCATGGGACTGAATGTCTTGATTGTGTGGCGTAGCGATCATCGGGTTGCGACTTTAGTTGGTGATCATGGTCTGCAGGGTCACTCGGAAACCGTGACTCAGGGCACCGAGCAACTGGCGGTCAAGAAGATCGGCGTTTCTGACTTTTTCGAATACAATGTCAGTCTGTTTCAGCAGGAATTGAATTATGAGCGAATTGAATCCCACAGTACCCGCCCCCGCAGCCGACGACGAGAAGAAATCCGTCCGCCCGAAGAGAAAACTCTGGAAGAAAATCTTGATCGTTCTGGGGCTGCTACTCGGCCTGGGCCTGGGCTACAACGCTTTTCGAAGTTGGCAGGCGGGCTCACGGATTGAAGCTCGGCTGGCGAAACTGCGCGATGAAGGCGTGCCGCTCACGTTTGATGAACTTTACGCCAACGCACTCCCCAAAGACGACAACGCACAAACGTGGATCCGGCGTGCGCGGCCTCACACCGAACAGCTCACTCGGCTGCTGAGCGAATATCAATCGACGGAAGGATACAGATCGTTTCGCCCGAATGCTGAGCAAATAACAATGTTGCGGGAGGCCTTCCAGCAGCATGCGGAGGCCTTCTCGCACTACGAGCGTGCTGCCGACTGTTTGGGCTATCAATCCGATTGGCGAATTGGGGCACAGCCGTCGAAATCACTTGCACTGCATCTGAAGACCATTTCGGAGACAAGATCGGCCATGCGTCACTGCTCGGCGCGCGCCGGGATGCTGATGTCGCAAGGCAAATTCGATGAGGCGTTGAAACTGGGGCTCCAGATGCTGGCACTCTCGCGACTCGTCGAGTACGAACCGATGGTCGTGGGTTATCTTGTAGGCACGGCGTGCCGTCTGATGAGTCTCAAGGTGATCGGCGCCGTGCTCGAACGGAGTCCTCTGACCAACAAACAACGGCGTCGGATCGACTCGGCACTCGCCGACTGTGAATCAGCCAACGGTTTCAAGCACGCTTTGGCTTCGGAGCGGATCTATGGATTGGCGTCGTTTCGGGAGTTTCTCGGGGGATCCATGGCGTTACTATGGTGGTTCAAATTGGACGAGTGCGATTATCTCGATCTGATGGACGAAATGAATCTCCTGGCAACGCGACCACGCCACGCGATTGCCGACGAGTTAAACGGCTTAGCAGAGGGAGAATATGGTGTAATGACGGGGTTATTCGTTCCCGCGATCCTTCAAGTTCGAAATGCTCATGACAGGGCACTGGCTCGCGTGCGTTGCGTGCGTCTGCTAAACGCTCTGCAACGCAAATCGCCCGAGGGAATCCCCAACAAACCAGCCCTCGGCGAACTTCCCGGTACTGAGGAATCGCGACAGGATCCGTTTACCGGTAAGCCGTTAGTCGTCCGAGTCAGCGACGAAGCCGTCGTCGTGTATTCGGTTGGGCTTAACGGCACGGACGATGGAGGCAGCTTGGACGATCAAAAAGATCAAGGAATCCGGATCGAGTTGAAGGAAGCGGGACCGCTTCGCGAATGACGTCAGTTGGACAAGAACTGTCAGGATCCCGAGAACGAGACGGTAGCCAAGGAAGCTCGGCCCATGTCGCGTTTCATTCCTTCTCCGGTTAAATCTCCTGTGATCCGCAAGTTAGTCGCGTGCCTCGATTCAGCCCCGTTCAGCATTGTCAAATCGCGTCCCGTTCGGATATAGCTAGTGCGTGGCAGGATTCTATGCCGATCACTACGAGCGACGTTTGGACGCAGTTCGCAGTGGCCAGGAACGTGACCGTTCCCGCTAGCCCGGTACATACAACGAATTGGTGCCGGCACTTGGCGAATTTTGGACTCGCACCTTAGGGAGGACAAATCCAATGAACAACCTATCAAGACGCAACTTTCTGTTCGCTTCCTCTGGAGCCGCGGCAGGCACGATGCTTGTTTCAGGTCTTCCAGAAGCTGAAGCTGCCGACGGAGTCAATTTCTCCGCGAGCGGTTTGGTCACGGGTAAACCGAAGCCGCTGCGACACAAGTCGATCCCCGGTTTTCTGAGTGCCGAGCAAATCGCTCCGCACCACACCGCACATTACGGGGGTGCTTTGCGCGGCTATTCGGCCCTCGACGCCAAGTTGGAACGCAGCATTAAGGAAGGCACTGCCATCGATGCGAGCGCCTACGGCGCCATGCAACGCGCCAGACAAAGCAAAGGGAACAGCGTCATCCTTCACGAGTTGTACTTTGACGGTCTTGCGCCAAAGATGCCTGACCCCAAAGCTGACGTGCGCACGGCCATTCAACAGCGATTTGGCTCTCTCGACAAATGGTCCGACGACTTCCAGGCCAGTGCCAAAGCTGCCGCGGGATGGGCCATGCTGACATTTCATCCAGTCAATGGAAAACTCTACAACGTTGTCAGCGACGAGCATGCACAAGGACCGCTTTGGATGGCCGCACCATTAATCGTGATCGACGTTTACGAACACGCCTTCTACATCGACTACCATAACCGCAAGACCGCATACGTCGAGAAGTTCATGGGCCACATCGATTGGGCGGAAGTGAATGCCCGATATCGCGCGGCTTCTGCTTGAAACCACTCGTCTCGATAAAAATTCATTCTACGCGAATTGGCTCATCGGAAGAACGCCAAAAAACGAACAAACTGCGCGGGGTTACGCCTGTCGCAGGGTCGAGAATGGGTGGTGTTTCGAGTTGGCTCGCATATGTCACACAGCCCCCGTTGATTCTTCAGCCGGTGATGTGCGGCCGCCTTCGCGCGTACAATCGTTAGTTGGCTCAATCACAAACTTCAACTTGGAATGCGATTCGCGCAGCGCCGCCTCGACTGCTTCTGGTGAGTCGGCACGTGCGAAAATGAAGCCGAGATATCGAGAACCCTCGGGAAGAGGGACCAAGCGTTGCCCTAGGTGTGCCGAGATCGTCACGTCTTCGATCCCACTCACCGCTTTCGCCTCGTCGAGGCCGTGGACTTCGATCAACCGACCGGCGCGTGCGGTCGGAATCATCATCACGCCTGTCGCCTGCGATTGGCGCTCGGGCAGTTCAAAATCTTCCTCGAGCGCGTGGCGAATGATCAACTCTTCCAACGACATTCCAGTCTCAAATCGGAGCATGCGCGAGCAAAGACCGCCGATCGAACGGGAATTGACCTCGATCACGGATGGGCCATCTTTTGCGAGCCGCACTTCGGCGTGGATTGGTCCTTCCGTCAGTCCCAATGCTCGGGCCGCTTGTTCGGCACACTGGGCGATCGCTTTTTGTTTTTCCGCAGCCAGCCGCGAAGGCGTCACGTAGATCGTCTCTTCGAAGAACGGTCCGTCCAGCGGATCAGGTTTATCGAACAACGCGAGCACTCGAAGTTCACCGCGTGTGAGCATGCCTTCCAAGGCGACCTCTGGCCCGCCAACGAACTGCTCAACGAGGAATTGTCGCGACGATGTTGACGAGCTGTCGGACATACGTCCCCGCTTGTCTGCACAAGCGGAGACGCTTGTGCTACATGAAGCCGTGGGCATGCCGTGTTGACGTTCCAGAATTGCTTGCAGCCGGCCAACAGCGCGAATGAACTGGCTTTCGTCGTCAGCGCGGATCACTCCTTGGCTGGCTGCGAGCGAAAGGGGTTTAACAACGCAAGGAAAGTCAACTTGACCTGCCAGAGCGGCGCGGTCTTCGTCCAGCGAGCAGAGCGTGGACTGTGGAGCAGGAACGCCCGCCTGCTTAAACCGTTCGCGCATGAGATGTTTGTCATGGGCGGCCGTGACTGACTCGATTGAGTTGTGGCGAAGTCCCAGCGCCGCGGAAATCGCCGCTGCAACCACAACGACTTGGCTATCAACCGGTACGACGGCGTCGATTCCGTGGCTCGTCGAAAACTCAACCACCCGCTGCGCCGCTTTTTGCGAATCTTTGAAATCAAGTGTGAGCAAGCCTGCCGGATTAAGCCGCGCGAGCGTATTGGGTTGTTCAGAAACGACAGTTACGTCGACTCCCAACCGCGTCGCCGCACCCACAAAGGCTTCGGTTCGGTATGTGGTCGTCGGCAAGAGCAGCAGCACGCGTGGCATAGCTCTGCGATTTTTGTAGCCGAACTCGCCAAGAATCCCGTTCTTCGCCGCTTCTCGAAAGTCTTGGGACTTTCGCGACGAGATTCCCGGCAAGCCTATTTCGTCGACGGCGTATAGTAAGGATTACGGCCGGAGGCGTGGTCGGTAACGTCCAGAATGTCACCCACGCCGGGAACGGCCGCACGAATCGAGTTTTCAATTCCGAATTTCAACGTGACATCCGCTTGCCCGCAGCCCTGACAACCGCCACCCATCTGGATAAACACTTGGTTTTCCTTGACATCAATAAGCCTGATGACTCCGCCATGTTCGGCGACCGAGGGATTAATGTCGGTGTCCAGCACGTGTTGCACTTGCTCGCGCATTTCCTCGCTGGAAGGCACATTTTCCCAAGCGGCGTCGGACACGGCTGGATCATCACTGGCCAAGTGGGCTCGAATCGCCGTGCCAATGGACTTTCCGATCACTGGCCAATCTGCCTGTGCTGACTTGTTAACCGTGACCTGATCGTGCGAGATCACAACCCTTGTGATACCGTCAATCTCGAACAGGCGACTCGCCAACGGCGAGTTGTCAGCCGCTTCCTTGCTCAAGAACGCGAACGACTTATCGGGATACACGGGTCGATCAACAGTGAATCGGCACGTGGCATCCGAGACCGGTTCGCCAGTAATGGAAATCTCAGACTGTGACATGCTTCGTGCTCCTTTATTCGGGCATCCGCAGTTCGATCGCCGCACTGCGATGTTTTCAACAACTATTCAGCGTATTTGCTGAGGACGATTCGTGCAACCGTAAGTTGGCTCAATGAGACAGCGTCACTTCTTCAAAGCCGCGAGCTTTCCGCGCACAATACCAGATTGCTCGTCGCCGAGAATTTGCCAACAGGCGAGGCCGTTGCCCACGAGTTCGTATTCGTTGAACTGCCAGACGATCTGCTTGTCCCGAGTGATCTCGAAGATTTGCGGGGTGTTCGGCCCCGCGTGGCAGTTTCCGACGATGAAATTGCCGTTGTCCAGTTCTTGCAGGCAGGTCGTCCATTTCAGCTCAATTTCTGTGCCGGGCACTTTGCTTTTGATTTCCCAGACAACTTTCTTGTTGGGAGTGACTTCCACCACACTGTTGCCGCTCCCTGATGCGATCAGCGTGTTGCCACTCTTCAGCCGGATAGCACCGTAGACTCGCGTCTTGATCAGGTAGTCCCACACGACTTCGCCCTTACGGTTGTACTCGGTGACGAGGCCAGGTTGTTCCGAGCAGACAAGATAGGTGCCCTTGGACGTGATTCGGACGAGGCGCGTGGCCTGCGTGCCGCCTTTCTTGAGCGGGAACCGGTGCACGATCTTGCCCTCCCGGTTCACTTCGATGATGCGTCCCACACCACTCTCGGTGATCATCGTACGGCCGTTTGCCAATCGGGCAAACGCATGGACATCGACTCGCTTACCCTTGTTTCCGTTCATCGTGGCGGAGTCATAAGTCCAGACGACTTTCTTGTTCAATGTCATTTCAGTTAGCTTGGTCCAACTGTCGTGATAGAGGATGTTGCCGTTTGGCAGGAGGTGTACGTCATGGTGCCCAGCGTGGCCCCTGGCCGGACCCGCGGTCCTGTGCGACCACAACACCTGACCGTCAGCATCGCAAATCGCGAGAATGTTCTTGCCATAGGAGGCTCCCAACAGAACAAGCCGCTCGGCCTGGACGCTCGATCCAAC
>CAUZVF010000084.1:0-10274 GCA_963582955.1 Planctomycetota bacterium | reverse complement strand
GTTTAGAGCTTCGATGGCCGGACCACTGAGCGAACCGAAACTCATCGCCGAAATATTAACGACCGAATCGGGCCGAAACGCCTTCGTGCGCTGGCGATGCCCGCCCAGCACCTTACCACACGGGATCTTGTATTCGTGATCGTAATCGGGACTGTCCGGATGCGGTGAACTGATCGGAAAGGCCGCGTGCTTGATAATCAAATAATTCGGCGACTTCTCCATATCACTATCGGAACCGAAGCCGAAATAGTTGTTTTCTTTCTTCGACGAGGAATACACCCAGCGGCGCTGATCGCGGTTGAACGGCAATTCTTCGTCGTTGCTGGTGACGATGTACTGCCGAAGTTCCGGCCCGATTGCCTCGAGCCAATAACGAAAATGGCCGATGATCGGGAAGTTCCGCAGAATCGCGTGCTTCTTCTGGCACAAGTCATAGATGGCAACGAGCACCAAAATGCCAGCCACAACACCGAGTGAATTCAAAAACCACATTGAAACGACCTATGTTGAAAAAAGACTCCGTTCAAATGTAATGGTGAGTCAGCATATCAGCAGAGATCGATGATGGCAAAGATGCGATCCGGTGCGATGCGATCCTGCGCATGAAACGAAGTGGGGCGTGCCGGAATTATTTCGAGAAAAGGATTGTTTTTGCTTACCGCGCATCGTGCTGTTGTTCCTTTTTGTTCGAGAAGTTAAAGGACGAGTCGGACAGTTATCCGTTTTGGCCAGGAACCTCACGGTTCCTGACCCCCCATCAAGGTTTTCCGAATGTTGCATCTAAAGTGAGTGCCGCTGGGCGCTAGCCCAATGCCACTCACTTTCGCAGAGCCGGTTGGTCATAGTCGCCTTTCGCTCCGCGAAAGTGGCGCGTCCGGCGCTACTTTCGCGGAGCGAAAGGCGACAAAGTGAGTGCCATTGCGCACTAGCCCACGGTTTCCCTGTGATAACCGGAACTAGCGCGTACCGGCTGATTTTGCCAACCCTAATTCTAAGCTGCGACAAAGCACGAGCGCCGTTCCGCTCACTTTTAAAAGACGCCACTGTCCGCATTTCAGATTTCCATGCGCCGGAACGCACGGATGCCGACTCGCATCGGCAGGAATGTTGCGATTGCGCCCACGACGATGTCGAACACAATGCCGAATGGCATGAAGGCCAGAGCCTCCGACGAAGATGGTTCAGGCAACACCATATCCGCAACATCCGATGGAGTGGCCAAAGATGCGGCCGCGGCTCTTGGCGGCGCCGATTGCGCCAACGCGAAGTGCCATGGGACGGCAACGGCCGCGATGACCAACAGAATAAAACTCAGGCAGACGATCAGGTTCAACGTACCGGGCAAACTCGAGGCGATACGCGACGGATCCGTCTGTTTCAAATCCACGAACCGTGCTCCGAGTCCGACCGCGATTCCCGATACTCCACAACACAGAATCGGAATCATGACAAACTGCAGGGCAATCAACGTCGGCGACGGAGTCACCATGACCACGGCCAGCACCGCCAATGAGGTCGTCAGCAGCATGGCACCGGCGGCCGAGTAGGCGAATTTTCCCCACAGAATCGTTTCGCGTTTGATCGGGCACAGACCGAGAATCCACAGTTTTTGTCCTTCCAGGCTGAGCAAGGGAAAGACAAACCGGCTGGTGAAAATTGTGACGAACAAGGCCATAACGGCCAGGTTCAAAAAGCTGATCATGTTGCGCCAATACGGGCTGTCGGCGTAAAAACTTTGGCGGCCGATCGCCGTGATGTAGAAGCCCACCAGTCCCGTGAAAATCAATAGTTGCAGAAACTGCAATGGATCTCGGCTAAGCGTGCGCACGTCTTTGACGATCAGAATCCGCATCGCCGGCGGAAGAAATCGAAACACGCGGTTGATCACTTGCGGCAGCCAAGGCCGTTCGGAGGGTCTTTTCAAGAAGTTGTAGCTGTGCACACGATTGTAAGCACGGCGGTATTGATACTTGTACGTGGCGGCCGTCAGCAGATAGGCGAATAACGCATTGCTCAGCAAGACCAGCAGGTACGACAGCGAACGCGAGAACCCATCGGGATAGCTGGCGGTCAACAGTCCTTTGCTCATCCAATGGCTGGGCATTAACGGAATGTTGCTCAAGTCGAACTGTTGAAGAAACTGAACCAGTTTCGATTGCGAGACTACTCCCGCACCAAATGATTGCCAGGCCCGAACCCCAAACACGGCCGCGACAAGAACAAAGATGACACCCGCCATGACCAGGAATTCGATCTTCCGCCGTGGAATTACCAACGTGACAAGCAGGCAGATCAATGCTCCGATGCTGCCCGGCAGCAGCGTGAACGCGGAAAAATAGATGATTCCTAACAGATAGAACGATGCCGGCGCGCCGACAATAATGCCATAGGCAACAACCATCGGCGTTCCGAGCAATACGAATCCCCACGAGCTGAAAAACATGGCCTCCTGAAACTTGAAGGCGAAGACGAAATCCGCGGGGATCGGACGAACAAGCAGGAATCCAGATTCATCGGAATCGAACAAGCCGGCGTACAAAATCATCCCGGTCGAGAACACGAGCATGATCAGCAGTGCCGAGAAGAATAGGCCGAACAATAATTCGTTCAGATATCCTGAGACCAGGCGATAGCGTTCCATTACTTGAAAACCGTGGAAAAACAGGCCAAACAGAATCAGCCACATGACGGCACTGGTAAAGATCGCCATCGCCAACTGCCAGCGTGACCGCGAGATTTGCCCGCGCAGCATTCGCGACATCATCCGATGCCGAAGCCGGCGCAGGCCATCCAGAGGCCGTAAGCGCGGCTCGGCCCCGTTTAACGAGTTGGATTCAGTCGTTGCCACTGTCAGTCTTCCGATTTGGCCGTGGCTTTCAAAAATAATTCTTCCAGCGAGACACCGTCTTCGCCTTCTTCACGCAACTCGTCGATTGTTCCACAGCGAATCAGACGTCCTTCGTCGATGATGCCGACTCGGTCGGCCATTTCTTCCGCAATCGCAAGTGTGTGAGTTGACATGAAGATTGCCGTTCCGTTGCGGGATGATTCACGCAGCAAATCCTTGACAACCCGCACACTCTTGGGATCCAGTCCCACCATCGGTTCGTCAACGACCATCACCTTGGGCCGATGTAGCAATGCCGCGGCGAAGACAACCCGTTGCCGCATGCCGTGTGAATAGGTCTCGGCAACATTGTCGATGTAATCACGCATCTCGAAGACTTCGATTAGTTCTTCGGCGTAATCGTTGGATTCACCGTTCGACAGGCCATAGATGTCACGCGTAAACTCGAAGAACTCGCGGCCCGAGAGTTTCTCGTACAAATGCGGTTCATCGGGGATATAGCTGATATGCCGCCGCACTTCTTCGCTGTCGTCCTTGGTGTTGTGCCCCATGACGAACACGGAACCGTGTGTGGGCCGCAGCAATCCGGTGATCATCTTGATAGCCGTCGTTTTGCCCGCGCCGTTGGGTCCCAAGCAAGCGAAGAGTTCTCCTTTGGGGATCTTCAAAGACAACTCGCGCACGGCCAGCTTCGTGCCGTACGATTTCGAGACGGTGTCAAATTCGATATAGGATTCCACGGTTGATTATTCAGTCTCGATGTCAGGGTCGAGGATAAACGCGATCGTCTTTCCCGCGAACGATACGTGGCGTTTCAGCACGATTCCGTCGGACTTGCGTGCCCAGGTCTTCGAGACGCGATCGTCGGACCTGTGTTCGATCACGAAACACTCGACAAGTTTGTTTTGGAAGGCAATCGTTTCGAATTGAGTCACTTCATTCAATGTGACTTCAATGGATTGGCCGCCCATCAACCAACGAAACGGACCAGACACCGCCGCGAATGGATTGACGGAGCGGCTGGTCCATTTCGCGCCAATCCGCAAATCAGGGAGCTTATCCAGCGGAACAAATTTGTCGGCAAACAGCGATTCACGGTCGACGGGAATTTTGAAACGGGTGGGGATTCCGGGGATGTTTTCGAAACCGGCAAGAATCAGGTTAAGCTGGTCGTCTTCGACCGTTCCCGTGATCAGAATTTCGTCGGACATGCCCGGGAATACCAACGTGATTTCAAGCGAGTCCAGCCGGCGCAGGGCATCGACCGAGATTCGGCTGTCAACGCGAACTCGATCGACCACTTTGTTGCGCTTCGAATCTCCGGCGGGCAAGAACGCCGCCACGTCCAGACGGATGCCGTTGATGATTGTGAACGAACCATCCATGTTGGGTTTAATGGTCGTGCTGGCCGAACCAATCTCATCCGATTCCAATTCGATTCTCCAGCGGGCGGTTTCGTCAACCGCGCGCTGTTCCAGAACGGATCGAAATCCCACGTCGCCATAACCCAGATGCGGCAACACATCGGCGTTTATCAGCCAGGCTGTCATCGTGAGCCAAAACGCCACGATGTAGATTCGGAAAATCGGTCGCGGCATGTCAGCGGGCCTGTCCGTCATTCGGAACGGTGTTGAAGATACGATCACCCGCATCACCCAGTCCCGGAACGATGAACTTTTGAGAATTCAGCTCGCGGTCGATCGCGCAAACAAAGATCTGCGTATCGGGGAATTGCTGACGGACAATTTCAATGCCTTCCGGTGCCGCGATGATCGACAGCAGCTTGATTCGCGGGACACCCCAGCGCCGCAACGTTTGCAACGCCGACGTCGCCGAGCCTCCAGTGGCCAACATCGGATCCAGAACCAACGCAACGTCCACCGGGTCGGACGCGGGCAGCTTGCTGTAGTATTCGACCGGCCGCGCCGTTTGCTCGTCCCGATACAGTCCCAAATGCCAGACCTCGGCCGAGGGTATCAATTCGACCACTGCATCGACCATTCCCAGTCCGGCGCGCAGAATCGGCACCAAACCGATTTTTTGACATAATTCAGCACCGTCGGCAGCCGATAACGGAGTTTCGACCCGAACGGGTTTCAATTCCAAATCCTGAGTGGCTTCGTAGGCAAGCAAGTAGGCCAGCCGTTGTACCAAACGTCGGAATTCGGGAACGCCAGTCGACTTGTCCCGCAACCGCGTCAGGTGATGTTTGGTCAGTGGATGGCCAACTTGGGTAATTGCGGACATGGCAGCCGATACGGTTTCAACAATTTCGATTTCGTCGATCTCGTGCGCGCGGGAAAGAAAAGAGGGCAAGCGTCGTTCGACGGCATGCCCTCGAAGTCACATTGATTCATTGGGTTGCTAATAGACGTTACCTTGCAGCTTGACCTTGACCCCCGGAACGAAATGTTTCATCCCTTCCACTGACTTGCCCGAGCAGGACGTGCCGTCCAGGTTGAGATTCTTGAGATTCTTGAGATTCTTGAGATTCGCGACGCCAGCGTCGCTGACACCCCGGTTGTTGTACAAGTTGAGAGTTTCCAAATCCCGAAAGCTCTTGAAGACCGTCATTCCCTTGTCGGATATGAGGTTTTGCCCGACATGCAAATGCTTAAGTTTCGTGAGGCCCTTGGCAAGTAGCAGAGCATCGTCGATGATCTTGCATGTTCCCAGCGTTAACCTCTCGAGCTGACGGTGAGTTTTGATGGCTTGAAATCCGAACCTCCCAAAGTCAGTTTCGGTTGCATTGATGTCCTTCAAATTGGCAAGACCCTTCAGTTGTTCAAAGCCCGAGCCGTCGGTTGGCGTGAACGAGACATCGAACTTTTCGAGTGCCACAAGGCTCTTCAAATGCACAAAGCCCTCATCCGTGATCTTTGTGTTGTTAATTCTCAATTCACGCAGATTTGTGAGCCCCGACAAAGCGGCCAAATCATCGTCTCTGATCACGGTGTGCCCGATCAAGAGAACTTCGAGGTTCGGCAGCGATCGAAGATGCTGAAGGCCTTTGCCCGTGATTCGCGTTGCTTCCAGTGTCAAGTCCTTGATCGTGGAAGCCTTCACGATCGATTCCAACGCGGCGTCATCGATAAATTGGCCCCGGCTGACGGTGACCTTTTCCAAGTTTGGCAGTTTGTCGATTCCTTCAAGTCCATTGCTTGAGACGTCACTATGGCTGAGATCCAGTGATTCGATCTCATCCAATCCTTCATTCACATTGAACAGTTCGGCCATGTCGGCGTCCGTGAGCGTTGCGGGCCTTTTCTCGTCAAACTCGGCAATGACCTGCTCGTCCGTCTTTTTCGCCGCCACAATCCTCTTGGCCGCCTGTTGCGGTTTCGATTTCGGTCGCGCGATTTTGCGTTGTGCCTGTCCCGCTTGTTGCTCTTCACCTCCGGTGAGTTCGTTGAATGTGGGAACGTCATCACATCCCGGCATGACAACCAAAATGAACGCTGCCAGCATGCAGTATCCCGCGCACAATAAATTTCGGTTCGAAAACATCATCGAATGTCTCCCGGCAGAAAGGAATCAATAATGAGTCAATGTGAATCTCTAACCTAGTGTTTCGTCAAACTTAAGAATTAGGGTTGAATAAATCAGCCGCAACGCGCTAGCGTCCGGTTCTTGCGGGAAACCGGGGCTTGCGCCACGCGGCTAATCCTAACATCAAAGATTGACAAAGCACTAGACGACGGCGTATCAATGTTCTCGAGCGTAATAACTGTCTTGTAAATTATCGACGGGCATAGACGTCCATGTCGAAATCGACAGTCTTTCAATCACGATCTTAATGCTAACGTAATTCTATCATGGGTTCTATTTTTTCGATCCGAAAATCGACAGAATTGACAAGACCGTTGTTCTTGAATCCCGGACGAAATACGGCAGGACTGGCGGTTTAATCCCACGCTATTATAAGATGCCCTCAGCAAGATTTCGCTGTGCAAGACAAGCTGGAAGGATTTCGATCATGAAGCGCAATTGCAGGATCACCCGAACCGAATGGCTCGCATTGGCGATTATCATAGTGCTCGGCGTCACCGTCGTCGGCCGCAGCGTACGCGCCGACGTGCTGCCCGGGATTGAAGCCAGGCTGAAGCAGGACATCACTTATCTGGCATCCGACAATCTGGAAGGCCGCGGAATCGGAACCGACGGGTTGAATCTGGCGGCTGCTTACGTCAAGCAGCAATTCGCCGACGCGGGCCTTGATGTGGGACGCATCGACGGCGACGCCTTTCAAAAGTTTCAGTTTTTGGCGCGTGTCGAGCTTGGCGATGGAAACGCTCTTGCGTTCAAGTCGCCCGACGGCAAAGTCGTGCCATTGGAATATGACAAGGACGTGCGGACCTGCTCATTCGGCGGCTCCGGTGATTTTTCGGGAGACTTGGTATTCGCCGGCTACGGCATCGACGCTCCCAAGGCCGGCTACAACGATTTCGATGGCATCGACGTCAAAGGCAAAGTCGTCGTGATCGTGCGGAAAGTGCCGCGGCAGGGTGAGACTTTCGGTCCGTTCTCGAAACGCAAACGAGCGTACATGCAACATGCTCCATTTCGGTCGAAGATGTTGAACGCGGCCAATGCTGGCGCGAAAGCCGTGTTATTTGTCAACGATCCGTATTTTATCCGCAAGAACGCCGAGGCGCGGGAAAAGATGCTTTCGAAGGCAATGAAACCGGTCGCCGATGCCGCCGTCGAGTTGGATCAGACCGACCCCGATGACAGCGAAAAATGGCAGGCCGCCCGTAAGAAACTGAGCGGAGCCGTGAAGCGGTTGCAAGGACTAAGGACGTCCGCCAAGCGATCCCGCAACGATGCGTTGTTGCCATTCTCACAATCGCCGGACAACAATCCGAATCCGTTGCCGGCAATGCACATTACTCAAGAAGCCTGTAACCGCGTTCTCGCGGCGGCTTTGAACACATCGTTGGCCAAACTGGAAACCGCGATCGACAGAGACATGAAACCGCGC
This sequence comes from Planctomycetota bacterium, assembly GCA_963582955.1. GTDB lineage: Bacteria > Planctomycetota > Planctomycetia > Planctomycetales > Planctomycetaceae > CAUZVF01. Next base: position 2,445 of record CAUZVF010000084.1, on the reverse strand, counting down.
AGCACGGTCTTAAAGGGCTGGTCCGCGGAAGGAAAAACAGCCATCAACCGAGTGCGGGTCGAGGTTAAGAACGTGTTGGCCGTCTTGGAAGGCGAAGGCCCGCTGGCGGACGAAACCATCGTGCTGGGTGCTCACTACGATCATCTGGGACGCGGCGGCTTCGGTTCATTGGCGCGTGGTTCCAAGGACATCCACAACGGTGCCGATGACAACGCGTCGGGCACGGTGGCCTTGTTGGAAATCGCCCGCCGCCTGGCCGGCCGGCAAGAAAAACTCCCCCGGCGACTGGTCTTCATCGCGTTCACCGCCGAAGAGCGTGGATTGGTCGGATCAGCTAGGTACACAAAGAATCCTTTATATCCGCTCGACAAGACTATTGCCATGTTCAACATGGACATGGTAGGACGTCTCACGGAGAACAAACTGATCGTTCATGGAACCGGCACGGCGCCTCGTTGGAACGACATCATCGACGCGAGAGGCAAAGCACACGATCTCAAAATCGTCAAGAAGCCGGAGGGGCAAGGTCCCAGCGATCAAACCTCTTTCTATCTCAAGAAAATTCCGGTGCTGCATTTCTTCACGGGTCTGCACAGCGACTATCACCGGCCGTCGGACGATACCGAAAAGATCAATGTTTCCGGCATGATTCGCATCATTGACTTGATCGAAGAAGTCGTCGTCGAGACCGCCAAGAACCCAAAACGGCCGAAGTATCTGGCGACCAAGACGGTCAAGGCCCAATCCGGCAGCCGTCCGTCGTTTGGCAGTGTTCCCGATTTTGGCAGCGAAGCCAAAGGCTATGCGATCTCGGGAACTTCGCCCGGCAGCCCGGCTGACAAGGCAGGCTTCAAGGGTGGCGACGTGATCGTTAAGTTTGGAAAATACAAGATTTCCAACCTGACGGATTTTCACAACGTCTTGCTCAAATTCGCACCCGGCGACGAGGTGACTGTCGAGTTGATGCGTGACGGTAAGAAACTCACGTTGAAAGCCGTTTTGGATCGGCCCAAATAATCGCCAGGCCTCTCATCCGCGCTCGTCAGGCACTTGCCGGAAACTGCTTGACTCACAAGAATACGGCACGAGCCTGATTTGTGGTGACGTGACGGGAGGAGTTCGTTGGACGACCTGCCGCGAAGGAAATGAATTCATGACAATCTCGATGACCGAGTACTTCCGGACACGAAAAGCGGACCGGAAGAAGGAAACTCGTTATCTCAATATCATCAACAAGGATAGTTGTACATCTTGTCAGTCATGTGCGATTGTTTGTCCAGTTGACTGTATTTATGAAGTTGTCAGCTCGGTTCCTTCACAGAGCTACCATCAGATCGACACGTCGCGGTGTATCGGGTGTCAGATGTGCTATCGGTCTCCGCAAGATAGCAATGATCTTTATACACTCGAGATCTGTCCGTGGAATGCGATCGATATGGTTCACAATCCCAATGTGAAGCCTGACGAGCATTCCGTGCTCGAACCGTACTATCTGGGTTCCGATGCCGATTTGCCCTGGCCCAAGATCGAAGAATACGCCTACCAATTCTACCTGGACGGCGAGGTTTTCTTGCCGACGGATGAAGAGGAATTGAAGAGCGTCATGACGTTCATGCAACAACTCGAGTGGATGTATAGTGAAGACGACAAGTGCCGGATACTGGAAGACTGTGAAACGGGTGACGACTGCATTCGCTACTACACGACCGACGAGGGCCGCGCACTGCTTGACGTGATCTTCGAGGATTACCACCGGATCTTCATGGACTGATGGCTGACCAGTTTCGAGTGCTGCTGACCGACCGCGCTTGGCCGGATTTTCGGCTCGAGCGCGACATCCTGAAACAAATTAACGCCGCGGTCATCGAGGCTCCCGATCACGACGAGCCAACCTTGGTCGATCTTGCCCGCGACGTTGACGCGATCGGCGCGTGCTGGGCTCAGGTCACTGAATCCGTCATCCAAGCCGCGCCGCGATGCCGCACGGTCGCAAGGTTCGGCATCGGGTTGGATAACATCGCGGTCGCCACCGCGACACGGTTGGGAATTCCCGTAACGAATGTGCCCGACTATTGTGTCGAGGAAGTTTCGGATCACGCGTTGGCTTTGTTGTTGGCTTGTGCAAGAAAAGTCGCTTTCTTCCATCTGCGGACCAAGTACGGCGAATACAACTTGCAACAGGGACCGCCGCTACGCCGTCTCGCCGGCCAAACGTTGGGGCTTGTCGGATTGGGACGCATCGCCAAATCGCTGGTGCCGAAAGCGCGGGCGTTGGGCCTGAATGTGATCGCTCACACTCGATCATCGAATCCGCATCAGACCGGTTGCCAGATGGTTTCGTTCGATGACTTGCTTGGACGCAGCGACTACATCTCACTACATCTGCCACTCAGCGATGCCAGCCATCACCGATTCGGAACCCCTGAATTCCAGAAAATGAAGCGA
>CAUZVF010000083.1:0-10315 GCA_963582955.1 Planctomycetota bacterium | reverse complement strand
TTCGTTCCTCTACGTTGTAAAAAGACCTGGCGTGACTTCGATAGGTTGATCGAGGGTTTTCGATGACATCAATTAATCTCAATTCCGCTTGTACCGTACGACTATTGGTTGTTCTCGATCGACCTCGCTTCGGCTTCGAATTGTTGGATCATCTCGGGCAGTGCCAAGCGGCCACGAGCATACTTGGCGGCTTCACTGGCGGGGTAGTCCCAGCGACAGCGGTTGTAGCGGCGGAAGGCTTCGCGGTTGTTTCTTGCCATGCGGAAACTCTCGCCCGCCCAAAACATGGAATCCGGTGACAGGTCGTCGTCGGGGAACAGCTTTGCGAACCGGTCGAAGGCCCCGCCCGCGTCACCATAGTCTTTGATCTTGTAATGACATTGGCCGATCAAAAACGCCAATTTCGACGCGGATCGGTGGCTGTCGAATTTCTCAAGGAACTTTTCGGCAACCTGCGCGGCAACTCTATACTTTTCGTTCTTGTAGAAGTAGTCGCAGATACGGATCATGACGCTCGCGATCAAAGGGTTCTTGGGATAGGTCGCCGCCAAGGTAACATACGCTTCCAATGCGTCGTCAAAGTCGCCGGATTCCTCGTGGCACTGACCCAGCTTGTACTGAGCATCCGCAGCCAACGAGTGTTCCGGGAATTGTTTGATAATCATCTCGTACGAATCGATCGCCTCGGCCCATTCGCCCAGTTCCTGCGAGAATTGCCCCAACAAGTACGCGATGCGCGGGATGTATTTCGGATCGGGATAATCTTCCATCACCTCACGCAGAATCCGGCGTCCGGCTTGCAGATCGTGCTTTTCTTCTTCCGTGCGGCCCAGGCTTTTGTGGCTCTTGAAGAGTTCAAAGTAGCTTTCGGCGATGTGGAACTTGGTTTCAACGGCCAGTGTTTCGTCGTTGAATTTCTTGCTGAACGCGGCAACCAGTCCGTCGGTGCCGATGACGACGGGGATGTCCCTGAATAATTCGAGCGTGCCGTCTTCGGTGCTGGCAGCCGGGTCGACGTAGTGAATATGCAACGCGTCACCAAAATAGCATTCAATTTCGGGCTCGTCGGCCTTTAGGTTTCCGGGAGTCGGCTTCTCGTTCGACTTCAGCGTGAACGATCCCGTGAAAATGCCGCTATGCTTCAGCGTTTCGACCAATGTGACCGTTTCCTTCTCGCCAAAATCGGAAGTGATTTCAACGGTCGTCGTATCGCGGTCGTCAGAGGAATCCTGATCTGCATCAGTGACCATCAAGAACAGTTTTTCGCCGACGTGCAGCTTCTCGATTTCGTCGTCATAGCTGCGGTCGGTACAAGCGAGTTGGCCGTTCGAGATCAATCGTCCCTTCGCTTCCAAGGGTCTCGCCGAGCCGTCGGTGCGCAGTTCGTCGCGGTAACCGGCCGTGATAATATCCTTGCCGGTGAGGTTCACGACGCGCGTCACCAGAGTTCGGTCGAGTGCCGACGCTTCGTCTTCGTCGTCGCTCAGCGTGTCGCCAATCAGGTTGCGCGGCATCTCGGCGGTGATCGGCACAAGAGTCGGGCTGTCTTTGCCACCGAGTTGCATGATGACCTGACCGATGAAACGGCCCTCTTCCAACGCCCGCAGTTCGGCCACTTGGCGCACGACGCGCCGTGGAATCGTCGAGAACGCCGCTGACACTTTGCACTTGACTTCAACGGTCGAACCATTCGAAGCCATCAGCGTGACGGTCACCGTACTGCTGCTGTCTTTCGCCGCGTCGGGATCGATGACCTCGACGGTCACCGGAGCCTCAAACGCAACGTTACTGACTTCTTGCTCTTCATCCGGATTGTTGTAGATCACGCGCGGCGGCTGATTGCTTTCGGGCGGACGCGGAATAATGCGTGTTTCCAAAATGCGGATCTTGGCGTCGGTCGGCTCGTTGACATACACAACCGATTCGCGCGGCACCGAGTGGCCGGGAAACGTGTTCTGTTCGTCGATGTAACGTACATAAATTCGGTCACCCTTCTTGACCGACAGCTTGCCGTCTTCGCTGGTAGCGGTCGTGTCGACTTCCTTGGTGAAGACACCTGAGAAGTTCTCGTTTTCGGTGGCCGTCAGCCGTACGGGTTCATCGTCGTTGACAAGCACTTCGAATTCCAAACTGTCCGGCTGACCGGTCTGGTCATGGTCGTAGTCGACGATTTCGACAATGAACCGCTCGCCGGGTTCAATGCGCTTGACCAGTTTGCGAACTTCATCAACGGCTCCGTTGCGTTGCCGCACGAAGTCGTAACCGATCGCGGCGACGTTGGCGTTGAAGTAAGTGGCCGTCAACTTGCCGGTCAGCAAGCGGCTGCTATCGGTGCCGCGAGACGTTAGCTCGTCGGTGTACGATGCGTTGATGACATCTCCGCCGGCGATTTCCAACGTGTCATTGTTGGCCAGCGACAGCACGTCTTCCTTCGTCGGGATGTACAATTCCGGCCCGTCGCCGCCGACTTCAACGTGGTTAATGGCCACGGCTTCGCCAAGATACTCGTCAACGATGAAGCGGACGTACCGCAATTGAGACGGTTTGAAATGGAAGTCCCAGGACTTTTGGGCCAGCATGACTCGCGCGCCGTCCGCGGGAACCAGCGTGATGCCCTGCAGTTCCATCAAACGGCCGTTGTTGATTTGGGTCGGCTTGATGACCAATTTCTGGTTGCCAGCCTTCGCGATGCGAATGGTTCCGACGGTGTTGTCGCGATAGTTGGCCCAGCCGCCAGTATTGGTGATCGTGACGGGCACGTTGCGGCCGTCGAATTCCAGATTGAATGTACTGCCGCCGCCGGCGTGTGCATAACTGACGACAACGTCGTACACTCCGGCCTGATTTGTTGTGAACTGCCATTCGACCCAATCTTCGTCGGATGTCCAATTGCCGATCCGTGGATCGCCCGTTTCGGTTTGCAGGCCGAATGTTTCGGAGTTCTTGTGGACGGACGCCGTATCGACGGTCAAAGCAATGCGTTGCGTGACGTCACTGGCCGGCTCGTCTTCGCTCGGCTGAGCGGCCTCTTGTTTGAGATCGAAGTCCGGTTCACGGAACGGCAGCAGTACGATTCGGGAACTTTGATGGTCGGCGCGAGCGATCAGCGCCTCGACGCCGGCGACTCCGTTGGTCGTGGCCGCGAAAATCGTCAGTTCATGAGCCCCACGTTCGAGCCACAAATCGATCGTTCGATTGCCACGCGCGACCGGCAATTCTACTTTGCCGTTCAGTGCCAGTCCGGTCGTGACGCCGCGAATGAAAATGCGGACGGCTCCGGGACGTTCCTGCACCAGCTTGCCGTGCCAGATGGCGGCGTACGGACGTGTCGCGTCTTCTTCGTCTTCCTCGCGTTTCCATTTCAGTTCGTTGACTTCCTGTTCCTCTTCCGTCGCTTTCGAGTTGCGGCCCAGCCGGGCAACCTGCGACCATTGGCTGTAGCTGTAGTAAGTGCCCTGATAAATCCGTTGCCGCATGTGTCCGAATTCCTCGGCCACGGGTTCGGCGTCGAGCACGTCGGGATTCGACGCCAGCCGGTACCAGAACAAGCCGTCATAGCTGCCCAGCAACGTGCCGCGCACCGGAGCGTAGCGTTCAACTTCGGGTGTGTGAATCTTCGCCCGCGTGACGCTGCGTAGGTCTTTCATGTCGACCGTCAATTGTTTCGGAGTCGCGCCGTCGGGTTCGCTCTGCCAATACGTTTCCGAATCGGGATCGATCGCCATCAGCGGGCTGTGTTCGATGGCCGTGTCGCTGGCCAACGCTCCGGCCGGCAGTTCTCCCGTCGTCGCCGTACCTTCGAAGACACCCGTGTGAGCTCCGGTTTCAATCAGAGCCACTTGAACATCGTCGCCGCTCACGGCCGTCAGCTTGACGACAATCTTGTCGAGTTCGTTCGAGACGTCGCGGTCGGGATCCTGCACGCGGAAATAGATCGGATTGCCCGGCTTGATCTGATTCGTCGGACGTTCCTGCGACCGCCGCTGATCGGCGTCGGCTTCGCGCGCCTCGCGTTCCAGCCGATCGCTGAACGATTCTTCCTCGACATCAACAATCTTGCTGCTGGCCAGTTCGAACTTGGCGTCGGATGCGATCTGAATATCGACATCCGAAAGCGGCACGCTGCGGAATTCCTGCTTGAATGAGTCGGGATAGTCACACTTGATGACGTCGCGGCCGGTCAGTTGCAAAACTCCGTCATCTTTCTGAGCCTGACCGAGTTCGGTGTCGACGTCGACGCGGAACAGCCCTTTTCCGGCTCCGCCACTCGTCAGATAAACCAGCTCGCTATCGCCGCCCGGTTGTGTCGTCACGTGGACGGGAATCTTGCTGCCACCTCGGCTTATGCCCAGATCGGCATCCTGCACGACGATCGACAACGGTGTGCCGGGCGAGTGCGTGCGCTTGCTGTGCCGGCCCAACCGGCCGACCGTCCGCAACAGATTCAACTGGTCAATGTAGCGTTCTTCCGAGCCGTAAACTTCGGCCAGATTGAACAACGCCTGATTAGCCAATTCGATACTCGGAACGCGTTCCAACACACGGCGAAAGATTTCGCGGGCCTCGTCGCCGTCGCCGCGCCGAAAGGCCAGCACGCCGCGTAGAAACTCGGCCCGTACAACGATTTCAGACTGTTGTGAGTTGGCCAGCTTTTCGAACACGGCTTCCGCCTGATCGTACACCTTTTGAGCCATGAAGGTCTCGCCGATGCCAAATTCCGCTTCAACGGCTTCGGTCGTCTTGGAATAGCGGTTCATGACAGTCGTGTATTCACTGCGAGCGATGTCGTAACGCCGCGCGCTGTAAAAGTTTTTCGCCAGCAGCAACTGCACACGGGCCTTGGTCTTGTCGTCGAACTGTTTGGATTCACTGTTGGCCACGAGCCACGTGCGCAGGATGTCCTCGACACGGTCGTGATTCTCGTCGCCGCCGGCCGCGATGTGGTTGTCGCACACAAACAACAGCAGATCGATCGGCACCTGGCCTCGGTGCAAATCGAAGAGTGCTTTGTTGGCCGAGTACGTGTCGAACGCCAATCGCTGGTCACCCAGCCGCAGATACAACGCCGCTTGCAACAGCGGAGCGATCTCGCTGTTCTCGTCGATGGTCAGCCCGACGGCTCCCATGCGCGAATAACTCTGAGCGACCAAATCACGGCCCTGTTTCTTTCGCCCGGCGTCGATGCTGCGCACGTTCGACAGCATGCCCGTCAGCAATGTCGCGGCCGACATGTAGTCCTTGCGAGTCAACCCGGCCTGCACGTAGGTCATTAGCACATCCCAGTCGTACGTGCCGTCGCCCGTCAGCCGCGTGGATTTCTGATACACCAGTTGCAATTGCATCGGCGTCAGTTTGTCGTTCGGCCCGAGTTCCAACAGCGCACACGTCGCGGTCGCCGACGGACGATAAAACTGCATTTCCTTGACGAGCGAGAAAATGCGGCGTTTTTCCTCGTCGGGCATTTCTTTATCTTGCCGCGCCCAATTGACGAGGTTCATTGGCCCGTCGTCCATGTACCAATTGCGGAACGGACGTTGTTGCTGCCGTTTCAACGATTCACGCAGAACACGTTCGATGGCGGCGAGATCACGTTTCTCGGCTTGGTAGTATTCCTGAGCCAGCCGCGATGCGTAGTAACCGTGAAAATCACTCTCGGCCTTAAACGCCGCGGTCAGGATCTTGATCCGCTGAGCCCGGTCTTCGGGATACTGTGTTGTCAGCCGATCGACGCAGTACCGCGAATCATATTGATCGCGTTTCAACACGACATGAGCTTGCCAGTACGCGACGGCCTCGTTCTTCATTTCGTACTTCAACAGCGCGTCGCCGATGTAGTACGCGTAACCAGAATTCAGCCCGCGTTTCTGTTCGATGCCGCGAATCCAATTGAACGCCGTGCGGACCATGCCGGCGTTCTTGTTCTGGTCGGCCGCCAAGATGACGCGGCGCAAGTTATCGTAAAGATTGTTGTCTGGATTGGGATCGAATTTCATAAAGTGCTGGGCCGCTTCCCAAGCCGCTTCGGGCGGGCCATAGTCGGTCGCCGCGTGCAGATAATAGTAGGCGGCTGTCTGATCCTTGGGGAACATCTTAGCCAGCCGTCCATAAATCTGGACGCATTCCGGCCGTTGCTTTCCGCCGACGTAATGCCGCGTCGTGTATCCCCAGTAGGCAACCAGTGCGTACTTCGCCGGGTCACTGAGCTGGTTGAAGGCCGCGTGGTTGACGAGTTTCTTGGCCGCGGCGGCTCCTTTGCTGTTGCGCTGCCCGGTGGCGGTCCAAAGTTTGGCGAGACCGTCTCGGTCGGCCGCGTCGAGCATTTGCTTGGCAATCGCTGCCTTGGCTTTGTGGTCCTTGTTGCGTTTGGCGCTGCGAATCCAACTCGTCAAATACGTCCGAAAATTCGACATGTGCAGGAATCTCCGGCGCGACTTCAAGATCAAATCGAGTTCCCGACGCAATTGCGCGTCATCGGCCGCGTTGTACAACAACCAACTGATGGCGTTCTGGAGGTGTCCGTCGTTCGACGGTGATTGCGAGACCAAATCGCGCAAGACCTGTTTTGTCCTTTCCGGTTTCTTCAGCCGGTCGCGATAAACTTCAAACGCCAGGACGTAACGCAGAAAGCTAAGTTGGTACTCACGATTGGTCTGCCCCTGAAATCCCGAAATCGCGGCGAGCAGCGTTCGCTCGGCTGCCGCGTAATTCGCCGGTTCCGTGCCGATCGTACGGACAAAACCTGATGCCGCGCTATTCTGCCGCGGTTGAAATTTCAGCACGCTGGCAAACATCCGATTCGCGTTGCCGTTGTCCTTAGCCTGTTGATACTTGGTGCCCAGCAACGCCTGCAGGTAATAGCGGTAATCGTGATTCGGATACTTGCGGGCGAATTCGTCGACGAGCGGTTTCAACTGAGCCGGCGTGGATGTGTTGTCGCTGTAAACAGTCGTCGCCAACCGATAATGAACTTCACGGCCGTCTTTGATGGCGCGGGTCTTCTTGTAACTCGCAACCGAGTTGGCTCGCTGGCCCAGCCGGTTGTAATCCTCGCCCATCCAGTAGTGCAGCAATCGCAGGCGGTACGGATCGAGCTTCAGTCGCTTTTGGAGAATCTTGTTCCCCATCGCGTTGGCCTTGGCCCACTCGCCACCGCGTCGCCATTGGTTGTAGGCGTTCCAAGCCACCTCGGCCGCGAAGCTGCCGTTGGGCAGGCTGTTCATCATTTGCTCGGCCAGTTCGGCGGCTTTGCTGTAAATGGTCTTATTGTTGACGGCGATGTAATGCTGCATAGCTTTCGCGCCGTGCTGACGACCGAGTTCACTGCTCGGCTGACGTTGCCAGATGGCCCGATGAGCATCCCCGGCCGCCGCGCGATTGATCATCTGATCCAACGTGCGCGCCAGCCGAATTTCGACGGCCGCACACTCGGCGGCTTTGGGATATTTCGTCAGAAACTGCCGGCATGCCGCGGTCAGTTCCTTATTGCGCGACGTCGCTTCCAACCCGTCCATCAACTGCAACATCACGACACTATGCCGGGGATCGTTCGGATGCGCGGAGATAAACCGCTGAGCGACCCGGACCAGCCCAAACACGCGGCCGTTGTCATGGTATAGCTTACTGAGCGCCACCATCGCATCACCGGCTTCGGGAGCGGTGTCCTTATACTTGCCAAGTTCGCCCTCAAGCCGAGTCGCCTCACGACTAACCTCGTCGAGCGTGTCGTCTTGAGCAACACCAATGTCGGCGTTCAAGGCAACAACAAATCCCAACAACCAAAGGCATCGAATCGAGTGTTTCATGACAACTTTCTCGTATTAGTCCGTTGAGAACTGTCCGATTAAATTCTGTCGTATTGACCCCTGCCTGCTTGTCAGGCAGGTGGATCAGTTTGGCAAGCTAACACGTTTGCCACTGAGTCTAACAAGGCCCCTTGCCAGCTTGTCTGGCAAGAGCCAAAGTTTGATCTTAGCCGGCCAAACTGATTCCCCTGTCGGACAAGCCGACAGGGGACTGGTTGATTAGAAGTCATTCGTTCTAGCTGGTCAAACTCTGGTTCCCACCAGACAAGCTGGTAGGGGACCGCCATCTATTACTTCGCCTTTGCCAATGCTTCGGAAATCTTTTTCGCATCGGTCGCCAGCGGACTTTCCGGGTAATCGGCAATCAATTGGTCGAACCGCTGCCGCGCTTGAGCCTTGCGGTTCATGCGGTACAGACAGCGGCCGTAGTTGAACAGGATCACGTCGAGGTATTTTGCGTCTGGCGCGTTGCCAAGCACGTTTTCGAATGTGTCAATCGCGCGGGCGTAGTCTTTCTGGCGATAGTAATAATTGGCCATCTTGGCCACCGCTTCACCGACGCGGCCGCTGTCGGGGAAGTTGTCGAACACCTTTTTGTATTCCTGAAACGCGCGGTCATAAAGCTGAGCCGCACTGTTTTCGTTTTCGGTAGCCTCGGCCATTTCGTCGTAGCACTGAGCGATGCCGAACTGGGCTTCGCCGCGGAGTTGGCTGTCCTTCATCCGCACCAGCCGGGCATAGATGCCGATGGCACGCCGGATGTTGCCCTGTTTGCGAGCCACGTCGGCCAGTTGCAACAGAGCGTCGTCAACGAAACCGCTGTTGGGGAATTCCCGCTGCAACCGCTGAGCCATCGCGGCCGCCAATTCCAGCCGGTCCATCTGAAAATAGATGTTCCACAATTGGACGTAAGTTTCTTCGAGCAACTTGCCGCCCAGGCGGCGGGCTTCGGTCATGATCTCTTCGCAAACTTCCAGTGCCTGAGAGTACTTGGCGTCGGCGTTTGTCTTCAGGCCAAACTCTTTGTAGCGGTTGCCGATATTCGTCAACGCGTGCGCCGTTTTGAGCATCGTGCGCGTCCGAAGTTCGAGGTCGGAAATCTGAGCCCGCGTGACGCGCACGCCTCCCAAATTCCCTTCAATGCAGCGGGCATCGAATTTGACGTTTCGCGAGCTATCGGTCGTGTTGCGTTCGTCGATGTAGACAATCCGCACAAAATCCCCCGCCAGCGCCTGCAGCGTGTCGTCGCCTTCAATGGTTTTCTCGGTCTTTGCTAGTGAAACCGTGGTGCGAAAGATTCCCGAATGAACGCTGTCGTCTTTGGCCGGACGGCTTCCGGATTTGGCAACCGTTGGAGTATTATCAGCAGCCGCGACAGACACATCCTGCTCGTTGACTTTCGCGACCGCCGCATTCAGTTTCGTTTCGGATGTCTGATTTGATGCCGTTGGTTCTTTCACATCGGTCGTTGGTTTCGGCTCGGTTGATTCGACGCCCGAATCGGCATCTGTTTCGTCGGCGGTCGAGAGCGAGCCGACTTTACGTTCGACAACCGCTTCCGTGAGAGTAATCTCAATCCGGTCGATTAACTTGTACCGATTGGCTTCTTCCTCTTCTTCGGTCATTTGTTTGGGTGGTTCGGTGCCGTTCGTGACCGCGGCGATGGCTTCGGCTTCCAGTTCTTCCTCGGTCTTGGCGCGATGGACTTCGACAACGGCCTTCAGTGAGTCAGACTGATCGGTGGCATCGCGGTCGGCGTCGACAATCTGGATGTTGACCGACTTGCCCAGGACGACGCCGTGCAAGGTTTCCGCGAAAGCTCCGTCGGTGACGGTGACGATCCCGTCGCCCACAACGGTGACCTCTTGCAACACCGGCTGATTGAACTTCTTGTCGGCGGTTTGCTCGTCGGTGTAGGTGACCGTGACTTTGTCGTCGCCTTTGACTTCCAGCACGCCGTTGCCTGGCACGGGTTTGCCCAGCCGCGTCGGCAGACTGCCCAGCACCAGCCGCACGTTGCGTCCGACCGAAAAGCACTTGACGATCTCGGTGTCACCGCTGGCCGCGACGCACTTGACCTCGACTTGATCATCCGCGGTGAGTGCGGCGAGGTCGGCGTCCTCGATGCGAACAAACAACCGACGCCCGGCCTCGACCTTTTCAACCTGGCTGTCCTCGCTGGACATCGCCGTACCGACCTTTTCGAGTGCCGAGATGGCTCGGCTGTAGTGTCCCAATTGGAAATGGCCGAGCCCGATGTAGTAGTACGCTTCGTTCACCTGGCTGCTGACGGGGAAATGTTCGATCACGTCGCGCATGACCTGAAAGCACTTGCCGAAATTGCGTGCTTCGTAGAAACACATACCCATCTTTAGCGTGGCCGCCGCCCGTTCCGCCTGATCGCGATTCTCTTCAGCCGCCACAATTTCAAAATGCACACGGGCCTTGTCGTACGCTCGGTCACGCTTCAGGAAAAAGTCGCCCAGCCGAATATGTGCCTGAAACCGCACTCG
>CAUZVF010000082.1:0-10451 GCA_963582955.1 Planctomycetota bacterium | reverse complement strand
GGTGTAGATAATCGTGGCGACAGCGTCATGAGTGATCGAATTTGTCCTGGCGCGGATTTCCTTGGCAGCTTGTTGTCCGGCATTGCGGCCGCGCTGCTGCAACCCGGCCCACGTCAAGACTTGTAACTTGCATTCGCGTGCGTCAATTGGCTCAAACGCGATCATGAATTCCAATTGAGGCAAGTCGTCAAGCACTTCAAGAACTTTGTCCGCCTGTTGCTGATTGCTGACGACGACTCCGCGAGATTCGCTGTGTCCGATTTGGTATTCGACCTGCTTGGCCGCCAGCGGAGCGTGCAGCGGAACGTCGATTGCGCCGCAGCTCAATATGGCATGATCGGCGACAAACCACTCGATGCGATTCTCGGACAAGATGGCGACACGGTCGCCAGGCTCGACGCCCAATTCCATCAGACCCGCTGCCGCCGAATCACATTGCCGGCGGTAGTCGGTCCACGAAATGTCGTGAAACAAGCCATCTTGCTTGTGCCGCAACGCCGGTCGCGGTCCCAACAGCCGGCAGACGGAACGGTGCAAATCGGGAAGACTGGAAAACTGCATCGTACACTCCAAACCGACATATTATTTCGTCGTGCAAACTCGGTGCGGGTAGGAATTCAGATACCGAGGCGTCGGCGTGGATTGTAATCGGCGTTGAGCGAAAGCCCAAAGCAGCCAACCTGGAAATGCGACTGATTCTGAGAGTCGGTCAAAAGTCCTTGCGGGCAACGATCAGGCAGGTGAATCCCAGCATCACGGCGAGAAAGGCAAGATTGCTCCACAAAGGTTGCCAGATATCGATGACAATCCTTTGAGCATTCAAGTTGTCGGAATTGTCGATACTGATTGTCTTTTGCTCAGTCAGAAGCCACGTCACAAGGTTGTCCATTTCTCCCGGTTTCGGAAACACGGTGTGCAGCGGTGAGAGGCCCCACAAGTAGACGGACTCGGCCCAATCCAATTCGGGGTTGAATCTATTGACCTCTCGAAACGAATGTTCCGAATCGTATTGAATCACGCGGCCGAAGCGGTCGGCGACGTACAATTCATTCTTTCGGTTGAATGCCACCGATGTGATATCCCCTTGCCCTGAAATCCCGGCGTTTGCTGGCTCTTGCGTCTGTGCATCGAACAACCAAATTTTCCGATGGTGGAACAAAACGGCGACCCAGCGTCCATCGGGAGATGTGCGAATCAATTGTGGCTGGTTATTTCGGAACGGCGTGTATTGCGCCTTGCGCTCCAACGACGACGCATCGAGCACATCGATGGTTCCGCTTTGCGAGGCCACGATGACATCTGACTTGGCAAAACCAACAATGGCAGGGTCGGTATTATCTCGATCAATCCGTCGTTTGGATTCCCATTTGTCGTCGTCGTTCTTGACAAGGATGGCAATCTTGTCGCCGGAAACGACGGCGAACGTCTCTTCGTTTGGGCTGAGTGCGGCGACAAATGGTTCCATCCAGAAATGGTCACTCTTCACGTCGATACGTTCAAAGTCGGCGTCTCCTCCCAGTGCCAGGTTCAGTCCGAGAAACTTAACCGTCGAGCCGGATGCCGCGGCGTTTTCGTCAAACCGATAGATGCCGCTGACACCCGCGACCAATATTTCCCCCTTTGAGTTGACTATCAAAGAACGAGTCCCGGACGGGACTGCGACGCTTTCCTGCAGATCCCAACCATCCTTGCGTTTTGCCATGACGAGTTTTGATGAACCCCACCTGAATCTCCGTGTTGGTGGAACGCGAAGCGCTACCAGCCGATCGTTTGCGGAATCGTAATACGGCCCGCTAAACGGATACGGCACAGCGATTGCCGCAAGCCCGCCCCCCCCTGGCTGCTCGAAGATGGGAATCCAGGTCTGAAATTCCGCATCCCATTCGAAACCCGATCCGTGTTGATTAGTGATCAACAGAGATTCTCCGGTCGGAATAATCGTTGCCGTCCGGCGTTCATTGAGTAACGCGTCCGTCAGAACGTAACCAAGTCCGACGGAAAAGCATGCACTCCAGAATAGATTCGAAACAACGATTGAGACGATCGCGTTTCGCCAGATGACAGCGGCCAAAGTGGATACCGAATAATAAATTGCAAATACGAATACAAATACGGGAATGACCCACAACAATCCGGAACTCCAGACACCGAAACGCAGACCAGCGATTAGCCACATCCCCACGATTAGGTATGTTGTGCTCAAAAAGATGAAAGCGCATCCGCCGAAGAATTTGCTCAGAAACAACAGCGATCTTGAAACCGGTTTGCTCAACAACAGATCAATTGCCCCGGCGTCGAGCATGCGTGGCACAATCCACGCCGTGATGACAATTGCGGCAAACACTCCGACCACACCCACCAAATACTTAACCAACTCCAAAAGCGTCGTCCGAACAACGTCTTGCAATTGCTCGACAGTCCACGGCTGGTTGAAGTCCCATGCGAGATAGCACAATGAAGTCGATTCGGCCGGAACGGCGACGACGTGTTTGTGAAAGGCTGCATCGAATGCCAAACGGTTGAGACGCGCCACGTCGTCGTCAGAGAGCTGATCGATTCCACGCTTCTTCAGTTGTTTGGCCTCGTCGTTCAGTGTGATTTCCTTCCACACTTCTTCGTTGTAGAAGTCGTGCCGCTGCAATGTCTCGTTCAATTCACCACGGACTCGTTCGAAAGTAACTCGTCGCTGACGGAGCGGGGTTTCCTCGGTGATCTCGCCGATGTTTTTTTTCAGTTTCTCAGAGAGTTGGCTCCACACATAGCCCGAGGGTGTTGATTCGTTGTCCGATTGGCTCGCGATCTGAGTCACAAATTGGCGTGGGTCACGAAAGTCCGAGAGTTGCAACGAAACCGCTTGTGTCGTGTCGTATCCCAATGGAGCGAGTGCCAGCAAGAGTAGCGTGATCAAGACGAGCACGAGCCACAACACGCGCGTGGCGAACGCTTCGCGGAACGAATCCTTGATGACTGCCAGATAGGGTCTCATGATTCCTCGTCCGACTTTTCCACAAGTCTCAAGAATGCCTGCTCGAGCGTAAGCTTCGTTTTGACAATCGACTGAATGCTGATTCCGGCAAATCGTATCACGTCGACCGCCTTATCAATTCGGTCTTGGCCGTCCAATTTCAATTGAACGGTTATAGCACCGTCGGACGTCGACTCGAAAGACGACGGTTGAAATTCGGCGACAACGTCTTTGACGAGATCTTCGGAGCCGCGTAATTCGAACTCGAAGTCATTGGATGATGCCTCGGTCAAACGGTCTACCGGACCAACGTGCTTCAGCTGCCCTTTATTCAGAATCGCGACGCGATTGCAAACGAGTTCGAGTTCTTGCAGCAAATGGCTGTTCAAGAATACCGTCTTGCCCTGGTCCCTTAATTGGAACAGAGCATTCCGAATGTCGGCCCGGCCTATCGGATCGACGCCATCGGTTGGTTCGTCGAGAATTAACAAATCGGGATCGTGCAACATCGCCTGAGCCAGCCCCAATCGTTGCAGCATTCCTTTGGAATACTTCTTGATCGCCGTCTTTCCCCAGTTGGCAAGTCCCACCATTTCCAGCATCGAATCACGTTTGGCGCGGACTTCCCCGATCGACATGTAGCTGAGTTGTCCGTAGTATTCAAGCGCCGAATAACCAGTCAAGTGCCGCGGAATGCGATGGTTTTCTGGGAGATACCCGACCTGCCGCCGTCCACGCCGGTCACCGGTCGATCTTCCCAAAATGTTGGCGCCTCCGCCGGTACGACGCACGATGCCCAGCAGAATCTTGATAAGCGTGGTCTTCCCGGCGCCGTTGGGTCCCAGCAGCCCAAAAATCTCGCCGCGTCCGACCTCGAACGACACGCCTCTGAGTGCTTCGACCCTTTGCCGGCGAAACAAGCCGCTGCTATACGTCTTGCGGAGATTGGCCACCGCAATCATGTGCGAATCTTGCATCAAATCCTCGGCTGCATACTAGTGCTTTGTCACAGCCTAATTTTTAGGGTAGCCGGAGTCGCAAGACTTCGGGCTGACGCTGGAAACTCCCGAACTCTTGCGAGTCCGGCTACAAAACGTAACCCCAATTCATAGCTGTGACAAAGCACCTAGTTCTGCTGAAAGTCGCATCAGGGAATGTGTTCGAACGAAATCTCGGTCTATTGAGATCACAATTATGCCGCGCAGGATTCGAAAATTGTGGCAACTCCTTGTCCTTGTCCGACGCACATTGTTGCCAGTCCGTACTTGTGGCCTTCATCTTTCATGCGATGGAGCAGCGTGACGGCGATGCGCGCGCCGCTGGCTCCCAGCGGATGTCCGATCGCGATCGCTCCGCCGCGGGTATTGACTTTTTCTTCGGTGATGCCCAACAGTTTCAGCACGGCCAGCGCTTGCACGGCGAATGCTTCGTTCAATTCAATGCAGTCGATGTCGTCCAGCGACAAGTTGGCTCGTTTCAGCGCTTTATAAACGGCGGGCACCGGGCCGATTCCCATCTCGCACGGATCAACGCCGGCGACGGCCATCGACTTGATCTTGGCGAGCGGTTGCAGGCCGAGTTCTTGCGCCTTGTCTTCCGACATGATCAGCATCGCCGCCGAGCCGACATTGATCGGCGAACTGTTGCCGGCCGTCACCGATCCGCCTGCCGGATTGAAGATGGGCCGTAACGCCGAGAGTCCATCCATCGAGCAATCGGCGCGAATGCACTGGTCGGTCTTGATCTGAACTTTGCGGCCCGATTCGTCGCGGCCCCAGGTTGGAATGACCTCGTTGTCAAATTGGCCCGATTCGGTCGCTTTCGCCGCCAGTTGATGGCTACGGACGGCGTATTCGTCTTGTTCTTTGCGGCCGACTTGGTATTTGACCGATAAGTATTCGGCGGTCAGGCCCATGTGCATCACTCCTTCACTGTTGCGGAAAAACAGCTTTGCAGGTGGGTCATAGTCCTTGTTCATAGGGATGTGGTCCATGTGCTCGACTCCGCCGGCGATCTGCACGTCTTCGCAATTGCCGGCGATGTTCAACGCGGCGTCGTTGATGGCCTGCAGGCTGGACGCACAATTGCGGTTGATTGTGACGCCACCGGTTTCGATCGGCAGATCGGCCATCAACAATGCGACGCGGGCAACATCGAAACCCTGCTCGCCTTGCTGCTGAACGCAGCCCCAGCGAACGTCGTCGATTAAGTGCGGATCAATACGAGTCCGCTCGACCAAAGTTCTCATGACATGCGCCGACAATTCATCAGCACGGACATCGCGAAAATTGCCAATATCGGACGAAGCACGGCCGACGGGCGTGCGTATCGCGTCAATCACGACGGCTTGTCTCATTGGTCATTCCCTTCCGTTGTCAGAGGAACCTGCTCAACTGGATTTATTGAACCAGCGTTTTCGAACAATCGAAAAACGCGAAATCCTTCCTCCATGAACTGCCGGACGTCGGTTGGTTTGATGCGTTTTGACGCCCGATAAAAAATCAAATCATCGCGTGCCGCCTCGACACTGATTCCTTGATGTTGCTCGAAATATTCCAGCACCTGGTCGGTGAACGTCTCCCGAATCTGTTCTTCGTCGGTTCCCCGAAGAAGATAAGACTTCGAGAAACCGGCGTGTGTTTCGAAATCAATATCCTGGTATCCGAAGACTCCGCCGATTCTGTGAAAGATCGATTCGGGTCGCAACGCAAATTTCGGGAGATCCAATGACTGCGATTGGAAGTAAATGACGCTTTGACGATTGGTTGAAGAATCCTTCCCTCCCCCGACCGTGTACTTGTAACCAAAGATCGCCACTTCGACCGTGTCGGATTCCCCATGCAACATATTCTCAATTTTCTTGCGGTCGCCCTCCGAAAACAGATGGAATTCCGATAAACGGCCAATCAGCAATTGATCACCTTTCGGAAAAAACGGCAGCCCGAGTTCTTCGGCGACGAGCCGAAACTTTTCCGTTCGCCGTTTCTCGGAGATAGAGGCGCACAAAAACATCAGCAGGCCAAAAGCGATGAAACCACCGAAGAATAAGAACGAATCCATTGCGGGCTTCTAAGAGAGTGTCTTGTACGTCCCGCCAGCCGAGCGGGACCCGAAATAGACAAATGCTTATGTTTTGGCAGGTCTCGCTCGGCTCGCGAGACCTACTTTCCATTCGGTGGTGGATAAAATTTCCCATTTGTTTCGGCGAGTTGCTTCAACGAGTCTGTCGGTTCGAATCGTTTTCCAAGCGAGTCGTATGGTTTCAGCTTTTCGATGATTTCCGCCGCTCCGACCGTGTCGCACCAGCGCAAAATGCCGCCGCGAAACGGTGGGAACCCGATGCCGAGGATCAGTCCCATGTCGGCATGTGCCGGCTCGCGGACAATGTTGTCCTCTAAACAACGTGTCGTTTCCAGCAGCAATGGCAGGAACAACCGGTCTTCGAGTTCTTTTGCCGGGAATTCCTTGTCGCCAGTTCGGTGCTTTTCAAGGAACTGTGCGAAGTCGGGATCCGGTGACGGGCGGCCTTTCTTTCCGGCGAATTTTCGGAATCCCGCGCCGCTCTTTTTGCCCAGCCGGCCGGCTTCGACCAAGTCCGCCAGAATCGGAGAAGCCACGGCCCGGTCGCTGTACGCTTCGGCAACGACTTTTCCGGCGTAGTATGCGACGTCGATGCCAACCATGTCGTTCAACGCGATCGGTCCCACCGGCATTCCGAACTTCGTCGCGGCCTTGTCGATTGCGTCCATGTCGGCGCCTTCCTGCAACAGCAGCAACGATTCGTTCATGTACGGCAGCAGCACGCGATTCACCAAGAAGCCCGGGCAATCATTGACGACGATCGGTGTCTTGCCGATTCGTTTGGCCAACGCGACGATCGTGGCTGTCGTTTCGTCGGTCGTTTTCTCGCCGCGAATGACCTCGACCAATTGCATCCGGTCGACGGGAGAGAAATAGTGCATGCCGATGAACCGTTCGGCGTTCGGAGCTGACTCGGCCATGCGAGTGATCGAAATGGTTGACGTATTGCTGGCCAAGATCGCGTCATCACGCATGGCTCCGGCCAGTTCGGCATACATCTTTGTCTTCAGCGATTCGATTTCCGGGACCGCTTCAATCACAACGTCACAATCACCGTACACCTCTTTGGAAGTCGATGTATTCAGCAGGCTGAGCATGTCGGCCATGTCTTGCGGAGTGGCGCGGCCGATCTTCAACCGGCTCTCGACAACATGTCGTGCGCGTCCCAGTCCGGCGGCCACTTGTTCGTTATCAACATCGACCATTACGGCCGGCACGCCGCGTCTGGCATGAGCCGTCGCGATGCCGGCGCCCATCAATCCGGCGCCTAAGACACCAACCCGGTTGACTTCACGCGGCGCGACGCTGGAATCCTCGATGCCGGAATCACGCGACAGTTGGTTCTGCATGAAGAACACTCCGATCAAGTTCGCCGAGATCGGGGATCCGACGACGTCCAAAGCCAGTTCGCGTTCAATGGCCAGTCCTTCATCCAGCGTGCGGTTGACGCCGTCTTTGATGGCCTTCAGAGCAGCCAGTGGAGCCGGATATTGTCCTTTCGTTTTCGAGTGGACGACGCCCTCGGCGATGGCGAATGCAAAATTCGCCTGGTCTTCGGTGAGACCCAGCGGCTGACTGCGAATCGTCCGATTCTGTTGCCATTCACTGCTTTCCCGAGCGTACTCGATCAGCCGGCAGCCATCTTCGATCAAGCGCTCTGCCGGGACGGCATCGAAAACAAGCCCGCGTTCGACGGCGTCCGCCGCCGAGACAGGTTCTCCCGACGTAATCATCTCGATGGCATAATTGACGCCGATCAGCCGCGGCAATCGCTGCGTGCCGCCCCAGCCGGGAATCAATCCGACTTTGACTTCCGGCAGAGCGATCTTTGTTTTCGAGCTATCCGACGCGATGCGGTAATCCATCGACAGGACCAGTTCCGTCCCACCGCCCATGCAATTGCCGTCGATCAGTGCCACGGTCGGAAACGGCAGCCGGCTGATCCGATTGAAAAGAGCGTGGCCCGTGGAAATCGCCTCGTCGACCTGCTCGCGCGTCGCGTAGGCCATCGCACCGAGTTCGTTCAGATCGGCCCCGGCGATGAATTGTCCCGGCTTACCGCTACGAAACAGCAGACCGCGCAGATCAGAACGCTGCTCCAATTTGTCAACGTGCGCGGCCAGTTCCGCAACGATGGCCTTCGACAGCGTGTTTACTTTTTTGTCGGGAACATCGTAGGTCAAGACGCCAATCTGGCCGTCGATTTCCTCGAACTTCAACGCGTCGCTCATTACACCTCCCTGATCTGCACGAACACAGACACGAACAACGTCAGACGATTGATAGTGGGCTAATGCTCTCTCGGAATATGGACGTTGTCAAGAGCCGTCGGAACGGGATCTCGTTTAACCGCGACCCAGAGGAAGCTGCCGCGATCCGATTGCCGATCGTTGCAAACGACATTGGCAGCTTCCGGCGGGGAGCGCGTCAGCGGTACATTATCCCAATACGGCGCGCGCTCTCCGCCGGAGTCTGCCGATGATGATCAAACAACGCATCGATGTCGCACCGGCAGATTCCTCTGGGTCGCGGTTAAACGATTTCGTATCCGCTGTTAGTGAAAGCACCCCGGCTGCCGCGGGCAGCCGGGGTGCTGAATCGACGGTCAACGCCGGAACCAGTTACAAAACCTCCCATCCGAGCCGATACTCTTTGCTAATGAACTTGTCAGCCTCCGGGCAGTTCGTGGCCTTCAGGTTTTTGGCGTCCCATTCCAGTTCTTTGCCGGTTCGGTAAGCGACGTTTCCAAGCAAGACTGACTCGGTCAACGCGCCCGAGTAATCGAAATTACACGTCGTCGGCGAACCGTCTTTGCAGGCCTTGATCCACTCGGCGTGATGGCCGATCGAATCCGGGATCGTTTTCTTAGGCGGCTCGAACTTAGCAAACTTGTCCGAGGGGAACAGCCGGTACTTGTTATAGTCCGCGAACATTCTGCCTTCGCTGCCAACAAACATAACTCCGCTGCCCGGCACGCGTTCGCCGGCAACTTCCTTGGGAATCATGTTGCCGTCGTACCAAGTCAGTTTGACGGGTGCGAGTCCGTCGCGGCCCGGAAAATCGTAACGCACGATCAATCCCGTCGGGCACATTTCCGGATGCACTTCCGCGCCTTCGGCTTCGCAACGCGTCGGATGCCGCAACTTCAATGCCCAAAATGGAAGGTCCATGAAGTGACAAGCCATGTCGCCGAGCGTTCCTTGTCCGAAGTCCCACCAGCGGCGCCACTGGGCCGGATGGTAGCGTCCCGCCGCAAACGGGCGCACCGGTGCCGGGCCGAGCCACAAGTCCCAATCCAGGTGTGCTGGAATTTCGGTATTGGGCTTCGGCCAGTCGCGGATGCCCCAGCCTTTGCCGACCCAGACATGAGCCTCGGTCACTTCGCCAATCGCGCCAGACTGAATGATCTCGACAACACGGCGATAGTTGTCATTCGCGTGGATTTGAGTTCCGAGTTGCGTGGCGACGCCGTGTTCTTTCGCGGCCTCGGCGATAATCCTCGCTTCCTTCACCGTGTGCGTCAACGGCTTTTCACAGTAGACATGCAATCCTTTCCGAATCGCACGGATCGAAGCCGGAGCGTGCTGGTGGTCAGCAGTGCCGACAACAACGGCGTCGATTTTGCCGACTTCCTGTTCCAGCATCTCGCGGTAGTCTCGATACAGGCGTGCCTCTGGAAACTTCTTGGATACCGCTGTCAGGTAATTCTTATCGACATCGACAAACGCAACGAGGTTCTCGCCCTTCACGCCGGCGATGTCCGCAGCCGCGCGATTCGCAGTGCCAACACACGCGATATTCAACTTTTCGTTGGGAGATTTCGATTCGGCCGCTTCGACGCCATTCCAAACGCCCGCCGAGATCGCCGCGGCTCCGGCACCGGTCGTTGTCAGGAAATCGCGACGTGTGAAGTTTGTATTACTCTGCATGATGTTTTCCCATTGGAGAGATTGATCGATCAAGAATTTGGTGGACACGACATTATCGATGATACTTGACGTGTCCCTCGGCTGTAAATCGACAAAGCAACAACAATTTGTCCCCCATCGATGCAAATGATTCTATATCAGGCCGTTCTCTACACACGGGTACCACGCCTTGCCTGAACGGCAAGACGTGGTATCCATCACGATAGTTTAGGAGATCAATCTTGCCCAATTGGTTAGCGCTGTCCAACTACTTTCCCGATCCCTTCCGCGTCCCAATACAATACAACGCTTGGTCGGACCGGACAAAAACTTGGCCATCGCTCGGTGTGATTGATGCCCGGAAGATCTCGGTATTGCCAGGATCGACTGTACAGCGAGCCGTAATTTCGACTTCCTTGCCGGGCTTGATCGCAATGGTCTCACCATCCTCGTTGATGAAGAACGCCAGACCACTGTGAGAAATTGGTGTGGAAGTG
>CAUZVF010000081.1:0-10555 GCA_963582955.1 Planctomycetota bacterium | reverse complement strand
AATTTACGTGAGGCCACGATCGGCCAAGCCCCGAAGATCGAGCAGTGGGCGTTTTTTCTGTTGAACGCCGACCAGTATGACTCCGAGCGATTGCGGGAACTGGAATTTCAACAAGCGATCCAAGCGATCCAAGTGATCCAGGAAATCGCCGCCAAGACAGAGGACCGAACCATGTACGACGAGCGAGAAAAAGCTCAGCGAGACTACCAGTGGGCAATCCAAGGCGCCCGCGAAGAAGGCCGAGAGGAAGGCCGCGAAGAAGGTCGCGAGAAAGGCCGTGAAGAAGGCCGTGAAGAAGGCCGTGAAGAAGGTCGCGAAGAAGGTCGCGAAGAAGGCATTGAGAAGGGGGCTGCGACAGGTTCTTTAGCAGGCAAGATTCAAGTATTGCAGCAGCTTCTTGGCGAGAGCGAGACGAGCATGGCGGATCTGCTACAGCATGAAGACAGTGCCCTCTTCGACATGCTGTCCGAACTTCGAGAGCGTATTCGCTCGCGCGGCGACTGATCAAGTCGAGTATTCGACTTTGATGCCGGCCCAGCGACACGAATGAGCGGCATCCCCATCGTCGACTTGCCGGCACGCCACGATTCGTCCAAGTAGGCCCTGCAAGCGGAGCGGGGTCTGTCGCACGACTTCGAATTGGAATTGCGGCGTCTGATTCCGCTCGGCTCGCCGAACCTTCTCTTTCCGCTCGGCTCGCGGAACCTTCTCTTTCTGCTCGGCTCGCGGAAACTACTCTTTCCGCTCGGCTCGCGGAAACTACTTTTTGTACGAATCGAGAATTCAGTTCTTTTCGACGGAGCGAAATCTGAAAAGAGAGTTTCGAATGGACTGCGGCGCAATCATCAATCTGCTGATCTCAGTTTTCACTTTGCTTGTCGTAGCTCCGACAAGCGCACAACATAAAAACGTGACGCCCGCCACGTTGAAGAACAATTTACGCGACGCCGATGCGAATTCCGAGAAAAACGCCGCGGACCAGCCGTTTGTTCCGCACCCTCAACCAATGTTTTCCCCGGCCTCGAATCCAACGACTCCACAGAAAGTCGCGCCGTACATGCACGACGGTTCGCTGAAGACGTTGAATGACGTCGTCATGTTTTATTTTTGGAGCATGCCCATATCCGGACCGAACGGATTGAAGCCTGATGCCGAAGTTATTCTCGCCCAAAGTTACTCGGACATGCCGCCGCTGGTCGAATTCCTGAAGTCACTGTCAGGAAAAGTCCTGAAGGTTTCTCCGCCGTTGCTGCCTTCGATCCTTGAATCCGAGCCTGAGACCTCGATCTCGCCCGCGTCTCGAAACAAGAACGGATTCTTGGTTCACTCGGTCGAGTCTCCGTACCAAACCGGTCAAACGAAGATCAGCGTCCTGTTGCCGAAAAAAAACGAAGACGGCAAACGTCGACTGGTCATTTACATTCTGCCAGTCGAAGCCAGAGACCAATCGCGATATGGCAATGGTCTGATTGAGATTGAGAAACTCAAATTGCACAACAAGTACGACGCGATCTTTGTTGCGCCCACTTTCTCACATCTTCCCTGGTACGCCGATCATCCTCACGATTCGACGATTCGGCAAGAGTCGTATTTTCTGAAAGTGGTCGTGCCGTTTGTGGACAAAACTTATCCAACGCATGCGAACGCCGACCGCCGTTTGTTGCTGGGTTTCAGCAAATCCGGCTGGGGTGCATGGAGTCTGTTGCTGCGGCATCCCAAGACATTTGGCCGCGCTGTGGCCTGGGACGCTCCAATGATGATGGACAAACCCGGAAAATACGGTAGCGGCCCCATCTTCGGTACACAGAGCAATTTCGAGCAATACCAGATCAGCCGGCTGCTCGTTCAAAATGCGGCCAATCTTTCGGGCGGGCAACAATTGATTCTGACAGGCTTTGGCAATTTCCGTCGCGAGCACGAACAAGTTCACGCGTTAATGCAAAAACACAAAATTCCACATGTGTACCGTGACGGCCCAAAACGAAAACACGCTTGGCACAGCGGCTGGGTAACCGAAGCCGTTAGTTTGCTATTGGAATCGCCAGATAAATAAAGATGCTCCGAGGCCGGGAATTGTCTTGAACTTGTCGGTCCAGAAACACGTGAAAGCGAGCAAGGACTTAAGAACTGGCCGGCCGCAACGACGCCGGTGAATAGCTGATTGGACCGGGCAAACCAAGCAGCGCTGTAGTTTGTTGGAGAAGTGAGGCGTTATAATGAATCGTTCCTGAATTCGTGAGATTCAGAAGTCTGGCCGCTGAAGGACATCAGATTATGTCGGCAATTTTTGAGTGCAAATCGTGTGGGAGCAAATTGACTGGCCGGTCACAACAAGCGTTGAAGTGCCCTCGCTGTGGAAACCTGGCCAGACGCCCTGCAGCCGACGAATTACCGGCACGCAAAGTTTCACGGAACCGCATCACGAAACACGTCGCCGGGCCGCGACGCTTTGTCGCGGAGAATACGGTCGGAGTTGTTTCGGCTGCCTTGATTCTTCTCGCAGGCCTGTTGATCGTATTGGCGAGTCAGGCAGGAGGTGATCCCGATCAAACGACCATCGCGAATACCGATGCGGACTTGCTGGCCACGACGAATGATGTACCCCGTCGTGATGACGATGAATCGAACTTAATCGGCACCAACAATCTCGCGGGGTCTCCAGTCGATTCGCCTGTCAACGACAAACGGCCAACACGCAGCACAAAGCAACCGGTTGAAACCAGCCTGTTGCCATCGACGCGTACCAAGCCGCGTAACGCTCCGTCCGAGCCCGTCTTAACAAATAAGCCGACGCCGCCCGGCACAACCGCCGACCGAGAGGGTCTGTCCAAGAATTCCGACGTGGTCAAGTGGCCGGAGTTAGAACGAGTGACCAACGGTGCCCGCTGGCCACATCCGCAACTCAGCGACGCGAGTTTCATGCGCTGGAGCGAATTCATTCGCCCGACGGAGAAAGAACTGGCTTGGCGAAAGGTCCGCTGGCATACCGAACTTGCCGTCGCGGCCAAGGAAGCTCGTGAATTGCAGCGGCCAATTCTGTTGTGGACGATGAACGGTCACCCGTGCGGCGAAACGTGAAACAACGGCGTCCAAGGACGTCGCGTGATCTGGTCAGATGACGAAATTCGCGAGTTTGCATCGAAGTTTGTCTGCGTGATTGATGAGTGCTTCGACTTACATCCGCCAAAATGGTTGAAGGACGAATGGCTGGAAAGTCCCAAGAGCACAGCGCTGTTCCGCAAGTTCACTCGAAATGCGCCGAACATGTGGGGAGCCAACTCGTCGACACACCAAGGTTTTTATTGCTTGACGGCCGATGGTGATTATCTTTCCGGAAATTTCGGCCGCACGTCGAATGGACGCGCCCGCGAATTACTCAACACGGCCTGGAACAAGTTCCAGACGCTCGCAGCCAACCGTGGGTGGGATCCCAAGCCGATCCCCAACAATCGATTCGAAATGACAATGGGCAAACCTGTCCAGCCCGGCGGAATCAAACTGGAAGCCGCTTCGCGCGATCTTCCACGTGGCAGCGATCGGCGGCCCGGGAATTCCGAGTGGGAACGCGAAGCTTACAACCTTAACTGGATCGATTTCACTCCCAACGAAGCCGCTTATTTTGTCACGGAAAGCAAGGAACGCGTCGAAATCCCGAGAAAGATTGTCGAAAAACTGGCCATCACAACGATCAAGGACAACGTTCGTGGGCAATCGGGTTGGAAGAAGGGAGCCTTCAGCGACGGTGAACTCTACACCGAATTGATACGGTCGAACGGAAAATCGCAATCGATGTGGCTGACCGGTTTTGCCATTCTTCGGGACGGGCGGCAGGTCATCGCGACTCAACTGCACGGCCATGTTGAGTTTGATTCCGAGCGTGGCGAGTTCACACGGTTTGATATGGTCGCGTCGGGCCAGCGGCAAGGATCGACTCAATTCAACTTTCGCCACAACGACCCCGGCCCTGCTCCGCTTGGAATCGCCTGGACACTGCATCAACCGGACAATTGACATGGCAGGAATAGAACCACAAAAAAGAACGGAATGATATACTTGACAAACCCAAGTCCTGTGTGTAGAATTGAGGCATACAACACAGGAGAAACGAAATGCCTCGCAAGAATAAGCCCACTGGAACTGACGCGGACCTGAATCTCAACTCAATGTTGCCGTTGTTTTCGGATGAAGGCAAGGCACGCGAATTCATTGAATCGAAACGATGGGCGAATGGCGTTGTCTGCCCTCATTGCGATTGCGGTGAAGTCTACAAGCTGACCGCGAAGCCTGAGTCCAAGCGGCCTGTGCGACCGGGTGTCTATAAGTGCAAGTCGTGCCGCAAGCAATTCACCGTTCGGATCGGAACGATTTTCGAAGAATCCAAGATTCCGCTTCGCAAATGGTTAATGGCAATCCACTTGATGACGAGTTCCAAGAAGGGTATTAGCTCGCATCAAATCGCTCGCGAAATCGACGTGACTCAAAAGTCGGCGTGGTTTCTCTGCCATCGGATTCGCAAAGCGATGGAACAGGAACCAATGACTGGACTGCTTGGCGGCAAGGGCAAAGCGGTGGAAACTGATGAAACGTACATCGGCGGAAAGCCGCGTTACAAAGGCCAAAGCAAGCGAGGACGCGGCACCAAAAAACAGGCAGTGGACGCAAGGTAATTACACGTTTTTGGGAAGATTCTTTCGCGGAGAGTTCGCATGGACAATGGAGACAATGCTGCGGTCGGAGATAACATCGAACCGAGCCGCAAACCACCAATCCGAATCCCGCTTGATTTTGAGACGGCGGTTGAGGGATTGCTTCAGGTCGATCCTCGGAAATCAGAAGACGACAACGCAAAAGAAAAGCCCAATCAGAAGTGAGGCGACGATGAAGCCGACATTTTTGGAATGGCTATGGGACGAAAGCCCGCTCTTTGTGATCTTGTTGTTCGCGAGTATCTTCGGCACGATCTATTTGATGACCTGGATTACTCGCAAGGCAACAAAGAGCCAGAAAAGTGATCGGGAAAAGTGAGCAGCTGTTGGGCGGATTCTACTCAATCACCGATGGGTTTGCAAAGTATATCATTCCGAAAAAGAATCGCCCATAAGCGGTAAAGGACAATCTATGGTCATTTCCGCCGGGCCAAAACTGGTGACGTTTCGGCGTAAACATTGCGACGAACGCTGAAACGCGATAGATTAGCGATGATTGATGTGTTTGGTGATCGACGAGGAATCCCAGGATGCTGACAATTCCCGGACCGGCGTCGCGTTTCTGTGACGGTATGTCGCGTCGTAGTTGGTTGCAGATTGGCGGCCTTGCTATGGGTGGGCTGGCGCTGCCGGACATCTTGCGCGCTGAATCACAAAGCCGCGCGAATGGCAACGGAACAAGCCGGCCGATCAAGGGCATCATCATGGTGATTTTGCCCGGCGGTCCCACTCATCTGGATATGTACGATCTGAAGCCGGACGCTCCCGCCGAAATCCGGGGCGAGTTTCTTCCGATTGCCACCAAGGTTCCGGGAATCGACATCTGCGAACTAATGCCGCGGCTGGCCGGGATGGCCGACAAACTGACGCTGATCCGCTCGCTTGTTGGTTTCAAGAACGATCACAACACGCACTGGTGTACGACGGGCTGGGAATCTCATCCGCCAATGGCGTCTTCGCCGCTTGTCCCCGGATTTCCTCCCGGAGGCTGGCCATCTTTGGGAGCCGTGCTGACGAAGCAATTTGGGCCGCGAGTCATCGGTGTGCCACCCGCCATTGATCTGGTTTCCATCGAGCCTGACGCGCGGTTCATTATGCGCACCGCGCCAACGCAGCCGGGTTATCTCGGCGCGGCCAACGCGGGATTCGAAGTCGATGCGGTCGATCGCCGCAACATCATGTTGAACGGTGTCAGCCTGCGTCGTCTCGGCGACCGACGCACGCTGCTGAGGAGCTTTGATGAATTCCGCCGGAAAGTCGAACGCGACGGAATCACCGACGGGCTGGATGAATTCCATCGTCAAGCCTTCGAAGTTTTGACG
This sequence comes from Planctomycetota bacterium, assembly GCA_963582955.1. Classification (GTDB taxonomy): domain Bacteria; phylum Planctomycetota; class Planctomycetia; order Planctomycetales; family Planctomycetaceae; genus CAUZVF01. Next base: position 4,527 of record CAUZVF010000081.1, on the reverse strand, counting down.
TCACCTCGCCTCGCGAAAGCACTCGATTTGAGCCGGGAAGAGGGGCCGATTCGTGGGCGGTACGGACTCGATCGAGAATATCCCAACGAGCGGCAGGGCAAAACGCACCTCGACCAGTTTCTGCTTGCCCGCCGAGTGATCGAAGCCGGCGCACGATGCGTGACAATCGCCTTCAGCCGTTGGCCTTTCGGGCGAATGTCGCAGGGCGACTATAACTGGGACTGGCACAAAGACTGTTTCGGTGAAGCCCGCGGCGGACTTCCGCTGTTCGACCTGGGCCTAACGGCCATGATCGAAGATCTCGACCAACGCGGACTTCTCGACGACATCGCCGTCGTCGCTTGGGGCGAATTCGGACGTACTCCGAAAATCAACGCCACTGGCGGCCGGGATCATTGGCCGAACGTGGCCGGTGCCCTGTTGGCCGGCGGTGGACTGCGAACCGGACAAGTCATCGGCTCGACAACGCGTTTAGGCGAGAATCCACACGATCGCCCCGTCCATTTCCGCGAAGTGTTTGCATCGCTCTATCAGCGACTGGGAATCGACGTCGCGACAACGCAATTCAATGACCTTGCCGGACGGCCCCAATACCTCGTCGGCGATCACCGCCCGATGCCGGAACTGATCGTGTAAGCCAACGACTGTGCGATCACTTGCTGTCGGATCGACCCCTGCCTGCTTGTCAGGCCGGTGAATCAGTTTGGCAAGCTAATAGGTTGGGCGCTGAGGCTAACAAGGCCCCATGCCAGCTTGTCTGGCAAGAGCCAAAGATCGGTAATTGCAACACTTGAATCAAACCAATGATTATTGATGACTCACACGCTTTCGCCCTCGATCGGCTGACGGCCGAGACATTTGTTAAACGTGTCGATTACCATCACCAAGTTGAATCGACCAACGACGTCGGGCTAAAGCTGTGCGAAGACGGCGGTCTGGAAACTCCGGTTTTGGTGCTGACCGAAAACCAAACGGCCGGCCGAGGTCGTGGATCAAACCAGTGGTGGTCGACCGCCGGAGCGTTGACGTTTTCACTCGTCGTTGATGCCGAGCAGATTGGGCTGCCACAAGTTCTCTGGCCGCGAGCATCAATGACGGCCGGCCTTGCCGTGTGCGAAACGCTCGAGCAACTGCTGCCCGGCCAAGAAATCGGATTGAAGTGGCCCAATGACATTCATCTGAACGCACGCAAGGTTTGTGGAATTTTGGTTGAGGTCGGGCTGAAAGAGTCGAATTGTCTGGTGGTGGGAATTGGCCTGAACGTCAATAACTCATTGGCCGATGCTCCCGAGCCGCTCAAATCGATGGCGAATTCGATGTTCAACGTCACCGATCGGCAACACGATTTGACCGACGTGCTGGTGCGTTTGCTGAACCAGCTCGAAGAGAAGTTTTCGCTGTTGGCCAACGGAGATCACGATTTGGCTTCCGCCTGGCAGAAACGATGCGTTTTGACGGGACGGACTGTACAAGTCGATTGCGGCCCGAATTCCATTGTTGGCGGCTGCGAAGGAATCGACGAAGACGGAGCCCTCGTTCTGCGAACCGAAGCCGGTATCGAACGGCTGTTCGGAGGCGTCATTACTTTAATCTGGTAGCGAAATTGATCGCGGGAACGACGTAGCTCAATTCCGGCTTTTCAAACATTGTCAGCCGGGCCACGGACCGATTCAGGACATTAAGTACTTCGCCGGCTGTGCTGATACGTTTCGTCCGCGGCATTCACGCGGACTACGCGAAAGTGCCTGAAATAGGACGCTTTTTCTTAGCGGTCCTTGTGGCCAGCGTTGACTCTTCGCCGCATTGGCCGTAGGTTCGGCTCGAGCGGCATCAGCTCAGTTTGGTGTCATCATGGTACGCCGTTGATCGACACTGCTTCGGGGAAACCCCGAGGACTCGATGGAACTCAGCAGCTCGTCGCGTGAAAGGTTCTCCGCGTTGCGGAGCGTTGTTCACGCCGGACACGCAATGGTGGGCTGGTGTCGCTCACGTTTTCTCAAAACATGGCACGCCACGATTCACTTGCTCATATCATCGCAATTTCGCTTCTGTCCGGTCCGTGGGCGGCCGACGGCATGAAGTCTCGACTGCGCGGATTGCTTGGGCCGCCAGTCAAACCGCACGGCTTGGTTCCACGAGTTTTACGTGCGTTCGGACATGAGCCACCTCCACCGTCGCTGCGGCACTTGACGCAGATTGTGGAATCTGATCCGGGCTATCTTCGCATGAGAAATAAAGATGAGCTGCGGGACGGGATCGCACGCCATTCGTCGCTGAATATTCCTTCTCCGATCATGCAGCCCGTTCCGGGAAACCCGCAGTCGTGGAGCGTGCCAGAGATTGTCACGCCGGGGCAACTCGCGGACTGGTGCGGCGTCGCATCAGGCCACCTCGACTGGCTCGCCGATTGTCAAAGGTTGGAACGTCATGTTCGTCATGAACAACTGCGGAACTACCAGTATCGGTGGATCGGCAAGCGCGGATCGGGATGTCGCTTGATTGAGTCACCGAAGTTCCGTCTCAAAGCAATTCAACGTCGAGTGCTCGACGCGATTCTTTCCCACATTCCCGTACATGATGCCGCGCACGCATTTCGATCATTGCGGTCACCACTCACATGCGCGACGCCACACGTTGGAAAGGCGATTGTGCTCAGGATCGACTTGCGAGACTTCTTTCCCTCGATCCCAATGCGTCGCGTGTTTGGAATTTTCCGGACGGCGGGTTATCCCGAGGCCGTTGCTCGCCTGCTTGCGGGACTGTTCACAAACTCGGTACCTAACTTCGTTCTTGACGCGTGTCAAAACGTCGATGCCACTCAGCGACGGCAGTTGTTCGTGAGATACTCGGTGGCGCATTTGACGCAGGGAGCACCGACATCTCCGGCGCTAGCCAACCTGTGTGCCTTCAAGCTCGATTGCCGACTGAACGGGCTCGCGAGGAAGTTCGATGCAAGCTATACGCGGTATGCCGACGATTTGGTTTTTTCTGGCGATCGCCATTTTTTTCGTCGCTTGTCACGGTTTAGGATCCTGGCATGCGCGATCGCGATTGACGAGGGATATGACATCCGGCGTCGGAAGACCCGCGAGATGCCAGCATCGCAGCGCCAGAAAACTGTCGGACTCGTCGTGAATTCGCGGCCGGCAGTGGATCGGCGTGAATTCGACCGGTTGAAGGCTACGCTAATGAACTGCGTGCGGTTTGGCTCGAATACTCAGAACCGTGGCGATCATGCTGACTTCCAAGCCCATTTGCGAGGCAAGATTGCCTGGGTGGCAGGACTGAGCGACGCTCGACGGAAGAAATTGCTCGACCTGTTCCATCGAATTGAGTGGTGACAACGGTAGGGCGCGGAAACGATCCTGTAAATTTCCGTTTCAATAGAATCTTGCCGCACACAGAAGACGCACGTCAAACGCTGGCTCGACAGCCACTTTTCGACCCGATAGTCTGGTAAATCACCACTTCGGCGTTGCATACTAACCCGATGCGCAAACGAGGACATGAGTTGCGACGATTTTCCTCGCTTGCGCTCTTTGAAGCCGCGACAGTTATTCCTGGGGCTTACGCCCCAGGCTTTTCGCTATCGTCCCTCCGGGACTATCAATTGCACAACTTCGAAACTTGCGCTTCGGGTTAGTATTTTGCGGAGTTGCGTCCTAAGCGGCGCTGTGCAACTAGGCGGACAAAAAAAAAGTATCCCCCGCTATATCGAGTCGCGCATGTCTGGAATCGACAACATTTTACAGAACGACGGGATCGGCATCGCATTAACGGGAATGTCGATCGTTTTCGTTGCCTTGATGTTGATTACGCTGTTCATTGCAATTCTTCCGAAGGTTTTGAACGCTTTGTCCGGCATTCTTCCAGCGGAAGCCGAGCAACACGCGACTGCTGCTCCGACCGTACTGCAGCCGGCAGCGTCGCAGGACGAAACAGAAGTCGTCGCCGCTATCGGATTCGCGCTGCATCGCATGAAGACGAAAAAGCAGGGCCGCAAGAATTAGCCGGCTCACCAAACGCCGCCGGTTGTTCGATCTGGCATTCGGCCGCCGGCGGCAAATCATGGTTTCGAGGCCTCGATGGAGATTCTTCAACAATTCTTGTCGACAACCGGCTATGCCAACATGACGATTGGCAACGCTGCCATGATTGTGATTGGCATTGTGTTCATCACGCTGGCGATCACCAAGGACTATGAACCGCTGTTGCTCGTCCCGATCGGCATGGGAATCATCGTCGGCAACATTCCTCCCGTCGTGGGGATGTCGCTGAGCGTGTACGACACGGGAAGCGTTTTGTCGTACATCTATTTTGGAGTCAGCCAGGGCATCTTTCCGCCGCTGATCTTTCTTGGGATCGGTGCGATGACTGATTTCTCGACGATGCTGTCGAATCCGAAATTGGTTCTGCTGGGTGCGGCGGCTCAGATTGGCGTGTTTCTCACATTTCTTGGTTCATTGTGTCTCAGATTCTCGGAACAATATATTACGCCACAACAGGCGGGAGCAATCGGCATCATTG
>CAUZVF010000080.1:0-10561 GCA_963582955.1 Planctomycetota bacterium | reverse complement strand
TGAGTCGAAAGAAATATCTGTCCGCAGACTTCAAAAGCGATACCGGAGATTTCATCGTCGAACCATCAGTGACGACGAATTGATGGAGCTGTATTTGACAGCATTGACAAAGGCCTTCGATCCCCATTCAGCGTATTTCAATCCACAAACTCTTTCGGAATTTAGTCAATGACGGAGACGTCCGGTCGGAAGGCTCAGCAGCCTTGCGATCCTCGGCAATTGGATCGACGAGGATCCTGTCCCACTCATTCGTGCGTTGCGACTCGCGCGCCACGAATTCGGTCGGACGATGGTCGTTCTGGTTTCGCACATGAATAGCAACACGTATTGTCCACAATGCAACAGCCTGCTTTCCACACCGACCAAGCCGGGCGAATGGACGTATTGCAAACACTGCGACAAGGCAGTCTGCGTTTCGATCGAACACAACGCCTCAGAAATCGCGTCGATCAGCAAGGTGGCACAAGACAGCATCCGACGCCACCGTTCGGACCGCCCGAGCCGCTTTACCTTGACGCAGTTTGTGATGGTCGTTTCTCTCGTTGGGATCGCGTTCTTGTTCAACGATTCTCCAAGGCGCTTTGAAAAAGTGAGTTGTCTTGTGTTTTCGCCCGACGGTGAACATCTTGCGGTCGCAAAACACGACGCGAGGGATGCTAACACGCCGCTGAAGCGTTATCTCGCCGACGTTTGCCGAACGGTGAGCGTGTTGCACGTCCCGTCCTTGGATTCTGAAACAGTCATTGAACAGGATTTTCGGCGTGGAAATCAGGGACCAGCGTTTCGCACTTATCGGTATGTGGGAAATGCTCTGGCATTTCTACCGGATTCGAAGACGCTCGCAGTCCTCGAATTGGGAGGAGGGACGGTAAAGATTTATGATGTTGAAACGATGAAGAACCATCCGTTCACGAATCAGGAACTCCTCGCGCTCAACTTTTCGGTTCAGGCTGATCGAGGTGTTTTAGTGACGGGTTTCGATGAAGAACTAATCGTGTGGAATCTGACATCGAAGAAAATGCTGCAAAAACTCCGTACGCCAAGCAATCCATTTATGCGTGCACCTCTGATTGAGTTCTCGCCCAACGCAGAACTGGTGGCCGCAGGAGGATATGACGAAGTAAAGCTGTGGAGCGTCGCAGACGGCTCTCAGATCGCTTCTCTTGATGGACTGACCGATCAGGACGCTATTCGCACGCTCGCCTTCCACCCACTGGCCCAACAGCTCGTCGTCAGCGGTCTACCTTGGTTACGTGTCTACGATTTCAGCGGAAGCCAACAGGCTGAGATCATCCCGTCTGGCTATTGGATTCACGCAACGTGCTTTTCACCAGATGGAAAGAAGCTGGCCGTCGCCGTCGATCAGCAAATCGATATCTTTGATGGAACGACTTGGGAACGATTACGAACGATACCATGCAGCAGCTCTGTCGCGTGTTTGACTTATTCGCCGGATGGGAATTACTTGGCCACTGGCGATTACGAGGGAAATGTTATTCTATGGAATGCACAGGCCAGCGAGCCACTGCGTATCTTCGAGCCACACGGCAGGCGACCAGCGGCGCGATGGAAACTGGCATCCGTGCTGCTGGTAATTTGGTGTGCTATCAGTTATTGGCTCATGGCCAAAAACAAGAAAGCTGGGCTTGGTCCGGATCTGATTCTCAAGGACTGAAATACGATTATCCGACGTCGGTTGATGAGTCAGCGATTATGCTGGTCATCAGATGACACATAGTAACATCGTTCAACCATACTTTGTTGTCGCGGGCGAAGGCGGCGCTGACTCTTTCGATTGACTCCGACGCAAGAATGCTGTTATTTGCCGCGCCGATCTTTTCAAGTCCCTTCCGTCTCTCTTTCAGCAGGTCGCCCGCCGTATTTTCTTGAGCCGGCGGATTCCGGCTTGCTCAGTTCGGTGGCCTTCTTTTTGTATTCTTCGGCCTCCTGTTGTCTTATCGGGTCATCCGACTGTTTCAGGATGTTTGCCAAGTGTTGATAGGCATAGCGGAGCGGGTATCTCATGCGGGGTTCTTTTTCGACCAAGGCTTCAAACGTTGCAATCGCTTGACGGAATAATGCTTCGGCTTTCTGCAACTCATCTTGTTCCAGATACCGTCGGCCCAGTGAGTGTGTGATGAATGCCAGAGTGAATCGGTACGACCTCACTTCGGGATGTCGTTTTACAAGTAAGGATTGCAGCGTAACGGCCTTTTCCAGACTCTCTGTTGCCGCGTCGCCTTGCTTCAATCGACGCTGTGCCATGGCGAGTTTCAGTCGTGTGTGGACTTGCGACGACAAATAGGCTGGCACGTTGGGGTGTTCGGACACTAACTCTTCCGAAATTCGCAACGCCGTTTCGAGGCGTTCCGCCGACTCGGCCAACTTTTCCTCGGATGCCGACCGGCTGAAAATGGAGAGTTCTTGCGACGCGTAAATCTCGCTCAGGTCGTATCGATAGTCGGGAACCTGCGGGAATTTCTCGACAAGCCGTTCCAGGCTGGCCGTTGCGTTGGCGATGGCTGTCTTCGTACGTTCGCGATCGCGGCGGTGCATCCAGATCGACGCACGATAGCAACGCGCCAGTAGATGCTGGTAATCCGGCGCGTTGGGATATTCGTTGACCAATTCCTTCAAGATGTCGATCGCCTTGGGCAGGTTATTCGCAATCGGCTCTCGGCCACGATCACGCTCGGGGGGACGCGGGCGCTCTGGTGAACCACGTCTCTTTTCACCGGGACGCGGGCGTCGTTCTTTCAATCCGGGTCGCGGCCGATTGGGGCCTGGTTCACCAGCACGTTCACCATTGCCGCGCCGTCCAGAACCGCCAAATCCAGACCGCCGCGGACGGCTCAAGAAATAAGTGCGAGCCAATTCGTAACGTACTTCCGGTGGCGCGGATTCGATCGAATCGATGATCGCCGTGAGAATCCGCAGCGCTGTTTGAAACGACTTATCGGCCGCGTCTCTTTGTTGAGTCAATCGGTTCACGGTACCCAGCTCGTTGTAAATCATGGCGATCTTCGTCTTTGTCGAGATGCTGTCGGCAGAGTCTTTTTTCATCCGATTCAATAACTTGATCGCCTTTGTGTATGCCGTCCGTGCTTCGGCGTGATTTCCCAAACGCTGGCGAATGTCACCAACCCGGTGGTTCGCCTCGGCGATGCGTTCGAGGTACTGTGGATCGTCGTCACCCTGGGCGGCCAAGTCGTCATAAACTTGCAACAGTTCTTCAAGCAGTGCGGCACTTTCGTTGGACAAGACAAGCTGCGTCGGAATCTCGATTTGCTCGCCGCCTTCGTCTTCGATCGTTCTTTCGGAAATCGTAAGACTGCGCGATGGAGCAAACCGGTTCATGACTTTGTCGAGCGCGTTCCAGGCCAATGCCGACGTCGCTTCCGCCTTTTCCCGTTGAGCTGTTTCGCCGTCGAGTGCCGCCTTGATGGTGCGGTTTCTTTCCCCACGCTCGTAATAGCCGAATGTTGCCATCACCGCGACGAGAATCAGTAACGCGAGTGATGTTAGCGACGTCGATGCCACCGCCGGATTGCGCCGGCACCAACGACCGAACCGCTCGAACATCGACGCGCGGCGAGCTTGAATCGGACGGTCTTCCAGGAAGCAATGCAAGTCGGCTTCCAATTCGCCCGCAGTCTGATAACGGTCGTGTGGCTCGACAGCAATCGCCTTCAACACGATCGTTTCGAGATCGAGCGGAATGCTGGGATTCAATCGACGCGGCCGAGTCGGTTCGACGTACGTGTTGGGCTGCATGATCAATTGCCGGCGATCAACGTCGGCATGCGCGGGCCTGAATGTCAGCAGTTCGTACAGCGTCAAACCCAGACTGTAGATGTCACTGCGATGATCGGCCTCGCCCCGCAACTGTTCCGGAGCCATGTAACGCAGCGTTCCGACAATGTCGCCGGAACCGCTGACGTCATCGTGTTGCATGGCCTTGGCCAATCCGAAATCGGTGATCCAGACGATTCCCTGCGGATCCAGCAGTAAATTAGCGGGTTTGATGTCGCGGTGCAGCGTTCCTTGCTCGTGAGCGTACGCCAGCGCGTCGGCAACTTGAACTCCGATCTTGGCGATACTCTGCCAGCATCTCGGTCCGCGAGAGCTCGCCTCTTGGACGATGTCACGATTTTGTGGTTGCCGATCACTGCGTCCATTCGCGCCGTTTTCGGTAACATCTTGCTTCGATTGATCGGACTCTATAGATCGCTTGACCTCGGTCGCATCGACGATTTGCGAACCGGAAACCGTTGAATTTCGATTGACGATCGCCGTCGGATCATTGTTACCGATAATGCCGGAATTGAACGACGAATCTCCCGCACGCGGCCGTTGAAACTTTCCCTGTAACAACGCGGCGGCAATTTGTTCGACATCGCTTGTCCGAAAATCTTGAACTGTCACGGCGGATGACGGGGCATTGCCGACGAAGCCGGCCTCTCCGTTGGCTCCCAGGTGAGCGATCACGGCATCCAGTCCAACTCCGCGAATGAATTGCATCACGTAATAGTGGTAACCGTCTTGCTCGCCGACACCGAAAATCGGAACGATGTTGGTGTGGTGCAGTCCCGCAGCCGTTTTCGCCTCACGTTCGAAGCGTTTCAGATGTCGTTCTTCCAGCAACGATTGGCGAGGCAAGACTTTGACGGCGACGTGCCGGCCCAACGATTCTTGCTCGGCCTCGTACACGATGCCCATGCCGCCGCGGCCGATTTCGCCGATGATCCGAAAGTCGCCGAGTTGTTCCAGCTTCGCACCAGCCAGCGTCGCGCGGCCGCCCGACGATTTCTGTTTCTGGAATTTCAATTGCTCCATGGCGGCAATGGTCGGAAACAGTTCGCGGATTTCATCGGCCGATACAGGATACCGTTTTACGTATTCTTCAATCGTCGGGCTCTCACCGGCACGATGGCGTTCGATGAATTCATCCGCTAGCACTTCAATCGGTTCGCGATTGGGATCGTCGATCGGAATCGGCCCGTCGCAACTCGGCACTTTGCTATCACTGCCGACCGCCACATCCATCGGCTGGGCCGTCGATCGATTGGGATTGGGTTCGGTACTCATGCTGCTTTCCTGAAAAGACGTTCAAAGTTCTGCACGCCGTACGTTTGTTCTACGGTGAGTGTCGTCTTTCGCTCCGCGAAAGAGCGCCGTTTCGCGGAGCGAAAAGCGACTTTGGTTCAATCAAAAAAACCAGGGACTTTTGCCAGCACATCTTTCAGCCGCGCAACGGCCCGGACATACCGGATGCTGGCCGCCTTTTGCTGGATGCTCAATACCTCGGCCACTTCGCTATTCGTCAGTTCCTCAAAATGGCGAAGTGCCAAAATTTCCTGATCGATCGGATCCATTTTCTCGATCGCGGCTTCCAATTGCTTGACCATTTCATCTTTCACCGCCAGTTGGCTGGGTGATGTGAAACTGCCCAGCAGGTGCGCTGCCAACGAGATTGACGTCGCCTGAGAATATCCGCCGACGTGCATCGAAACTTCGCGGCTGGCGTCGCGCATTTGAGCCCCCAGGTGACGGCGATGAATATCGATCAAGGTTTGTTTAACAACCAATCTCAACCAAACAAAAAACGACATCGACGGATCGTCGAGGTAATGATGCATCCGCTGTGCCGCGTCGAGATAGGCTTCCTGCAGCACGTCGTCGGCATCAACGCGTCCCACCAACCGTTTGTCGAGACGAAAGTTGACCATTCGCCACAGACGTTCCCGATGCTGCGAATAAAAATCGGCCAACGCCTGCTCACCGTCTGTTTGCAGCCGGTCGAGCATATCGTCGGGCGGGCTGAAAGATTGGTCCATTGAGTTTCCATGTTGTAATAAACGGAGGCGATCGTCTGTTTTCTACCGCACAGAGCGAGGACATTTCCGTTGGCGGGCATCCAGATGGTGAAATACTCGGATTCACCCCATTCATTATAAAGTCTACGTCACGGACACGAATACCAACACGCAAAAACGGCGGAGGTATCGGTCTGAGCAGGCTATGGGGCGTGACGAAGAATGAGATTGGACGTTATCCGCGGCTTAGCAAGGACAGAAAGATCTGATGACAGAAATATCTGGTGTAGACACTGTCTCGTTCAGTAGTGGCGAGCGTCAAATGCGGACTTGCAGCCGCGCTCCCCGCCGGAAGTTGCCGGTTGCGCGTTGCCGCGTGTCTTAGTTTGCCGCGGCAACTTCCTCTGGGTCGCGGTTAATCGAGCTATCGGTTTAACGTGCATATGTCTTGGCACTCTCGAAGGGTGCGGGCGAGACGAAGAGTGGCGGAATCGTGCGGAGTTGCCATGAGTTTGGCTTTCGGTGTAGAAAACGCCCGGCTGTCCGCGTTTATTCTGATAACGATGATCACATTTCCCAGGAGTCATTCATGAAATTCTCAGTCACGATGGTCGGCATTGTGGTACTTTCAGTATCCGTCACATTCGCTCAGCGACCGGGCGGATTCCCTGGACAGCGTCCCGGTGGATTTGGGCGGCCGCCGAGTCCGATCATGGACGTGCTCGACACGAACGGCGATGGTGAGCTCTCGGCGGCCGAACTGGCGAAGGCTCCTGAAGTCCTCAAGAAGCTCGATAAGAACGGCGATGGCAGGCTGTCGGACGAAGAATTCAGCACGCGGGCGATGATGCGTCGGCGCTTTGGAGAATCACGTGGCAGCGGCGGCGGCCGGCCAGGCAGCACGGGCAAGGGACGTTTGTCGGGATCGGGTCTGGAAGTCGGTTCGGCGTTGCCGGATGTCACCGTTTTCGATTCGAAGGGAAAGGAACTGCAGATCGCCAGTTTGAAGGGTGACTACACGGTGCTGGTGTTCGGCTGTCTGACCTGACCGCCTTTCCTAAGAAACGTCTCCGGTCTGGAGGCTCTGTATCGCGACTACGCTCCTTTGGGTGTGCAGTTTTTCTTTATCTACAAATCACTGGCTCATCCCGAGAACAACGGTTACATCGCGCCATTTACTTTGGAAGAGCGGCTGATGCACGTTCAAGAAGCCGAAAAGACTCTCGGCGCGACGATTCCCTGGATTTGCGATTCGATGTCGAACGATTTGAAGCACGCGCTGGGGAACGCTCCGAATTCTGAATTCCTATTCGGTCCCGACGGCAAGATTGTCCGGTTGCGAGATTGGAGCAACCCGGAAACGCTGCGTAAAGATCTGGAAGAACTCGTGGCAAAGGTCGACAACCCAACTCGAGCTTCGGATTTGAAATTGAATTTCAAACCACCGGAACCGGTTGCCGCGCGGGGAGTTGTGCCGCGAATTAAGACTCCGAGTCGCATGCAACCGATCGTCACCGAACCGCAACCCGGAAAATCGCCGTACTATGTCAAACTGCGAGTCGAAGTCGAACGGCAGGTGTTGCAAGGAGAGAGCGGCAAAATGTACCTCGGTTTCAATATGGATCCTTTGTACAAAGTGCATTGGAACAATCTGGCCGCGCCGATCAAGTACACGATTACCGCTCCTGACGGAACGAAGATTTCTCCGGTGACTGGCAAAGGACCCAAAGTCGAGGAAGAAGGCGATGTCGATCCGCGCGAGTTTCTTGTCGATATTGAAGGCGCGAATCCTGACGAGCCGATCGAGGTGTCCGTCAAGTACTTCGCGTGCAACGACGAGCAGGGCTGGTGTGTTCCCGTCACGCAAAAGTATGTGATTCATCTGAAGCAAGACCGCGACGGCGGCAGCGTCCGGCGCGGCGGATCACGCGGACGACCCGGATCGGGATCGGGCGGGGGCGGACCTGACGGCGGTTTTAGTGTCGCTCGGCTGTTTCGTTTCGACAAGAACGACGATGGCAAAGTCAGCAAGGCCGAGCTGCCGCAACAAATGCAGCGCATGCTGGACCGCTTCGATACCAACGGAGACGGAGCGATCGACCGCAAGGAGGCCGAAGAAATGGAACGCAGGCTACGCGATCGCGCTGGAATCGGAGGCTCGCGGTCACAGGGAGATGATCGCCGTCCGCAACGGCCAAAACGTCCCAATTAATGTTGTTGATAAGTACGGCGGTTTCGCGTTTACCGCAAAAGAGCTCAAAAAGCTGAGACAATTAATGACGTGTCCCCGGCGTCCCTTCAATCCGGGAATTGGTTACGAAAAGTAATGATGGGAGACAACTCGATGAGAAAACTGACCTGTGGAATCCTGACCGGTTTGGCGGTGGCGATGTTCGTCTTTGCCGCGGTCGCTGACGCTCAAGACGCCGGCAAGCGAGGAAAAGACGGACAGGGCAAACCGGGGAAAGCCGGTCGCGCGGGCCAAGGAGGTCAAGGCGGACAGGGTGGCCGTGGTGGAGAAGGCGGACGCGGCGGACAACAGGGCCGGCGTGGCGAAGGCCGGCCGGGCCAGGGGCGTCCGGGTGAAGGTGGACGCGGCGGCGGGTTTGGGCCTCCGCCACATCCGATCGAAGTCGCTTTGGATGCCAACAAAGATGGAGTAATTTCCGCCGAGGAAATCAAGAACGCCGTTGCAGCTCTGAAGAAGCTCGATAAGAACGGCGACGGCAAACTATCCCGCGAAGAACTGCGTCCTCGTCCGCCACAAGGCCGTGGTGGCGAAGGCGGGCGCGGTGGCGGACCAGGCGGCGGGCGTGGTGGCCAAGGCGGCGGAAACCCAATTGATCGACTCTTGCAAAACGACAAGAACAAAGACGGAAAACTAAGCCTCAAAGACGAAGTTCCAGAACGCATGCGTCGATTCTTGGGCCAAGCCGACACCAACAAAGATGGATTCCTGGACAAGGCCGAGATGGAAAAGCTGTTCGAACGGATGCGTAGTCGTCGCGGAGGCCGAGGCGGTCGCGACGGGGAAGGTGGCCGACCCGGTAGAGGTGGACGACCTGGTGAAGGCGGTAAAGGTGGGCGCGGTGGCGAAGGCGGACGGCCAAAGCGACCTCAACGCGAGGGTACTCAAGAAAAGTCCGACAAAAAGTAAAACTCATTGACGACGTCTTTCGAGCACCCCGGCTGCCATCAAACAGCCGGGGTGTTTTCGTGTTGCGACAAAGTAGGTCCTGTAAAGGCCGGCCTCTGGAAGCCCATTTTCAGTGTCTGCCTTGTCAAAGCGAACGTGCGGGAGTTAACTACTTTCATGAAAACAAACACATGCATGAGATCCCTCGTAGCGTTGGCAATTTTCGTATCCCTTGTGCTATCCGTTTCTCGCCGCTTTGCTCAAGCGGACTTGCCGAAAACCGGAATCGAGAAACGCGTTCCGTGGACGACTTCGCGGATCACGGGTTCGCCCGATCCGCCGTTGCCGTATGTGACCGAGCGTGCTTTTGGGTCGCTCAAGTTCGATAAATGCCTCGATATGACCGCGGCACCGGGCAGCGATCGTCTGTTTGTCATGGAACAATCGGGCAAGATCTTTTCGTTTCCCAACAAGCCCGACGTGAAGGTGGCTGACTTGGTTGTTGATATCAAGAAGGAAGTGACGGGTGTCAACAACGTCTACGCACTAACGTTTCACCCAAACTTCGAGGAAAACCGATACTGCTATGTGTGCTACATCAAGGCAGCGGACCTGGAAGACGGAACGCACATTGCCCGGTTCACGGTGGCGGACACGGACCCTCCGACGATCGATGTGGCCAGCGAAAAGACCGTCATCACTTGGCGTTCTGGCGGCCACAACGGATGCAGTCTGAAGTTTGGCCTGGACGACTGCCTCTATATTTCGACGGGCGACGGTGCCGGGCCGAATCCCCCGGATTCAAGACGCGCCGGACAGGACGTCAGTAATTTGCTGTCTTGCATTCTCCGAATCGACGTTGACCACACCGATGGCAAGAAGAATTACCGCATTCCCGCCGACAATCCGTTTGTCAATCTTGACGGAGCACGCGGTGAGATTTGGGCGTACGGTTTTCGCAACCCTTGGCGCATGAGCTTCGACCGCAAGACGGGTGATCTTTGGGTCGGCGATGTCGGCTGGGAGTTGTGGGAATTGCTCGATCGCGTCGAGCGTGGTGGCAACTATGGCTGGAGCGTCATGGAAGGGCGACAGTCGACCAACCCCGAGTGGCCGCGCGGACCCACACCCATCCTGCCGCCAACGATCGACCATTCACACACCGAATCGTCGTCAATCACGGACGGCTTGACGTACTACGGCGATCGACTGAAAGAACTGTACGGAACGCACATCTATAGCGACTACGACACCGGCAAGTTTTGGGGATTCCGTTTCGAAAACGAAAAGGTCGTCGATCATCGGGAACTCGCCGACACGACGCACCGGGTCGTCGGGTTTGGCGAAGATCACGATGGAGAATTCTACATCCTGGACCACACGGCCGGGACACTGCACCAACTCGTACCGAATCCGAACCAAGACCAGAACAGCAGATTCCCGCGAAAGCTGAGCGAAAGCGGATTGTTTTCATCGGTTGCCGACCAAACGCCGGCACCGGGAGTCATCCCGTACTCGATCAACGCCGAGCCATGGGCGGACCATGCGGTGGCCGAACGATTCGTTGCCGTACCAAACGACTTGTCGATCAAAGCCGCCGGCGCGGAGT
>CAUZVF010000079.1:0-10636 GCA_963582955.1 Planctomycetota bacterium | reverse complement strand
GCTGTAGAACACTTGCTAGAACAATTCCTGAATCGGCTTTGTGCCGAAATCGACCAAGGGGAATGGACGGCCCGCCGGACCCGGCAGATGA
Source organism: Planctomycetota bacterium (assembly GCA_963582955.1). Taxonomy (GTDB): domain Bacteria; phylum Planctomycetota; class Planctomycetia; order Planctomycetales; family Planctomycetaceae; genus CAUZVF01. Next base: position 10,545 of record CAUZVF010000079.1, on the reverse strand, counting down.
GCTTCCAGGTCGAAGCCCAGGCTTTGGTAAATCGTTGCCACAATCTCATTCGGAGCAACCGGCCGTTCGGCTGGGTAGCCGCCGTCGGGATCGCTGCGTCCGACAACGCGCCCGCCTTGAATGCCGCCCCCGGCAAAGTACATCGTCCAGCACTGCGGCCAGTGATCGCGTCCGCCGGCCGGATTCACTTTCGGCGTGCGGCCAAATTCCGCCAGGTTACACACGAGTGTTTCGTCGAGCATGCCGCGCAGTTCCAAATCTTCAAGCAACGCGCTGTAAGCCTGATCGTACATCGGAGCGACAATGTCCCGCATGCCTTCGATCGACGTAAATGGTTTGGTGCCGTGGATGTCCCACGTAATTTCGTTGAACACGGTCAGAAACGTGTTGACCGTCACGAAACGCACGCCGGCTTCGATCAACCGCCGTGCCAACAGGCAGCATTGTCCAAACCGATTCATGCCGTAGTGGTCGCGGATCTTCTTGGGTTCTTTCGACAAGTCGAACGCTTCCCGAGCCTGCTGGCTGGTGATGATGCGAAACGCCGCCTGAAAACTGCTGTCCAGCAGTTTTGCGTCTTCGCTCTTCTCGAAGCCGTCGACGGCCGACTCGACGATCGTTCGCAATCGCTGCCGGCGAGCGATTCGAGCCTCGCCAATCTGTTTTGGAGGCAGCAGATCGGGAACTTTGAAATTCGGTTTCGACGGATCCGCCATCAATACGAACGGATCGTGTGCCTTGCCCAGGAATCCCGCGTCCTGTCCGTGCGACAGGCCGCCGCCGGTGTTTCCCATCGGTTCGGGCAAAATGACATGAGCCGGCAGGTCCGACTTTCGGCCTCGCAGGTAACTCATTACACATCCGGCATGCGGAGTGTTGATGCCGCCACTGAATAGCCGCCCGGTTTGCATCATCTGATGTCCGGTGTCATGCACGGCCGCTGCTGTGTGGTGGCAACTGCGTACGATCGAGAACTTGTCGGCGTGCTCGGCGTGTCTGGGAAACATCTCACAGATCTCGACGCCCGGTGCCTTGGTTGCAATCGGATTGAACGGGCCACGAATCTCGGACGGCGCGTCGGGCTTCATGTCAAATGTGTCCATCTGACTGGGTGCCCCAAGATTGAAGATCATGATGGCTGACTTGTTGTCATGACCTTTCGCGATGGCTCCCTGGGCCTGCATCGCCGTCATCTCGGCCAGCGAAAGGCCGACGGCGCTCAACGATCCAACCTCAAGAAAATCACGTCGAGTCAAACCGTCACACGTCTGAGCGGTCCCTTTCGCAGTCAGCTTTAGCATCGTCCCGGTCCTCGGATAAGAATGCGAGTGAATTCACGTCGTGGAATGCGATTGGTGAGCAGCCAACAAAAGGCCGTGCTGACTCAATTGTACGCAAGAGAATTACCCGTCACAAGAACCGAGATCGTCGGATGCCATGTAGGCCCCGCGAGCCCGAGTGGGACTTCGAACCGGGCTTCTGGCGTTATTCGCGAAAGCCGCGCCGAGACTGACTCTCGCACGACCCACCACTGCCACATTTAGCTGGGCTGCGTGACGGCTGGCTCGGAACCGAGCTTTTGAGAATCCGTGTCGCTGTCGGCGGCTTTCACTTGGGCACATAGCTCTTCGCGAACAATGTTCATGCTGCGAGGAGCGTCAATGCCAAGACGAACGGTGTTTGGTCCGATGCGAACAATCGTGATCGTCACGTCATCGCCAATCAGGATACGCTCACCAGACTTCCTTGAAAGTACGAGCATTTGTCATCTCCTTTAACCGGTGGTGTTGCAACTTCCCTGTGCCAGTCCGGCGGTGAGATCGTCCGAGTCTTTTCGCTCAGCCGATCACCTCAAACCCACTTCGGTTGAGAGACCCCCCACAACCGACCCAACTATCTGTCATCAAATCGAATACGCAGTCAGAAAGATAACAACCTGAGATCCAATCAGTCCATAGCAACCCGGCAGAATTCATGAAGAACACAAAATCAGCCGACGGTGCCCTTTTGCCGTGCAACACAAGAAATGCGTTCGTTTTTGTTATTCCTTCATTTCGGATTCCTGCATCTTGCGGCGGCCATTTGACGAGTAACGCTTAGTTTTCAGGCACAAACATCTTTGCCTTAATAGCAGGCACGCGGAACCGGCGATCGCCGTCGGCCGTCAACCGCGGCATTTGTAGTTGCAATCAATTTGTAATTGAATTCATGGTTCGTTCTGGTCTCGCCCGCTTGACGCCACGAATCGTGGGAACAATGCTAAGGAACGGCATTCTTGGACGCCTGACCCCTGACGTTGGGACTGCAAACTCTTGAGAAAGAAGGAAACACAGCATGGTTCGTATTGGCATTATTGGTCTGGGCTTCATGGGAATGACCCACTTCGAAGGTTCCACTCGGATGAAGGAATCCCCAAAGTCCCGCGGACGCAAAATCGCCGGCACAAAGTTGAAGGGCGGAAAAGTCACGGCAATTGCCACGCGTAATCCTCAGAAACTGGTGGGTGACTGGTCGACGATTCAAGGCAATTTCGGCCCCCGCGGTGGCCAAAACGATCTGTCCAAGATCAAGACGTACAACAATCACCAAGATTTGCTGAACGACCCCGAAATCGATCTGGTTGATATCTGTCTGTCGACTGACTTGCACGAGCAGGTGACGTTGGAAGCCATTGCGGCTGGCAAGCACGTCCTGGTCGAAAAGCCGATCGCGATTGAATTGGCGGCGGCAAACCGCATGGTGCGGGCTGCCGAAAAGGCTGGATTGCATTTGATGGTCGGCCAAGTGCTGCCGTACTTCCCTGAATTCCGGTTCGCCGCCGATTGCGTGGCCACGGGAAAATACGGGAAACTGCGAGCCGCTCATTTTCGCCGCGTGATCACTCCGCCCGACTGGTCGGCCGACATGAGCGACTTTCGCAAGCTGGGGGGCTGGGGCATCGACTTGCACATTCACGACAACCACTTCATCAGTTTGGTGTGCGGCGTCCCAAAGCAGGTTTTCTCGCGAGGCATCCTGGAGAACGATTTGGTCAACCACGTCCACACGCATTACGTCTACGACGATGCGGAATTGGTCGTCAGTTGTGTGAGCGGCGGGATCGCGGCACGCGGACTGGCGTTTGGACATGGATTTGAATTGTACTTCGAGAATGCCACCGTGCTTTACGATGCCGGCACTTTGGGAAACGACTGGGTTGTCAGTCGTCCATTGACGCTGATCACGAATGATGGCAAAGTCCGTAACCCGAAGTTGAAAGGCGGTTCCGAGTGGTGTTCGGCTTTCACGGCCGAGTTGCAGGATGCCGTCGATGCCGTCAACGGCAAGAAACAGCCCACAACTCTGTCGGGCACGCTGGCTCGCGACGCCTTGAAGATGTGTTACGCCGAGGCGAAGAGCATTTCGACGGGCCGAGCTGTCAAAGTAGGCTGACTTGCAGTTCTCCGCCGTGCTTCCATAATCGCATTCTTGCTCATCAAAGGCTGGCGAACTGGATGCCTGGGTCCGTGTCTGCCTGTTTGTTAAGTATTTTAGGCGAGCGGCGATTGAGAATTTGCCTTCCGACGCTGGCAGCGTCGGCAACGTTGCGGATGCTGCCAGCATCCGCAGGTAAAATTCTCATCTGCCCCTCGCCTTAGGTCACAAAGCCCATTCTGGCTGCGTCTCGCCAGATGGGATCGCCATCGGTTGGAATCACCCATAGCCGGTTCGGAATTAACACGAATGGTCGAAAACCTGCCAATCAAGACGATGACCCACAAAGGTCTGACGATCGAGGGGTACTCGCGCGCGGCGGTTCAGAGCTATTGGCGCATACCCGAATTGAAGATCGGCTTCGACTTAGGCGGCAGCCCGTGGTCATTCATGGGAACCAAGACGTTCTTTATCTCACATTCGCATTTAGACCACATGGCGGCAGTTCCCGTCTATGTCGCCCGTCGGCGGATGATGAAAATGGAACCGCCGACCATTTATCTTCCCGAAGAGGTTGTCGAACCGACTCGCCACATGCTGGCCTCGTGGCAACGGCTCGACCGAGGCCGCATGCATTGCAATCTGATCGGCGTCAAGTCAGGCGACGAATACGAGCTGTCGCGCGAGCATGTTGTGACGGTGTTCGACACGAAACACACGGTTCCTTCGCGCGGATTCGTGGTCTGGGACCGCCGAAAAAAGTTGAAGGAAGAATTCCGTGGCCTGCCGCAAGATAAAATCCGCGATCTTCGGCTGGCGGGAACGGAAGTGACTCAAGAAGTACGAGTGCCACTGCTGTGCTACACCGGCGATACGGCTCCGGCGGGCCTCGACAATTATGAACCTGTTTACCAAGCGCAAGTGTTGATCACGGAATTGACTTTCTATCGTCCGGAGCACCGCAAAGAAAAAATCCACAAATTCGGACACATGCACCTGGACGACTTCATCGACCGCGCCGACAAGTTTCAAAACGAATTGATCATCGCGGCCCATTTCAGCACGCGCTATCACGAACAAGGATTACGCAAGGCTGTCGAACGGCGCCTGCCAGAAAGCCTGCGCAAGCGGCTTGAGCTTTGGATCTGAACAGACAGAATCATTAGGGACTGAATGATTTCGTGTTGCACTCACGTGCTCGGCCGGCCATGATTCTGCCATGATTCTGTCCGCCATGATTCTGTTTATTTGTGCGGCCGAGCACTCGGATTCCACCAATCCGGTTCGGCGAATAGTTTGCTGACGGTGACTTCGAAGCCGCGAAGGATTGGGCGGCACGGATGCAACATCTCGCCGAATTTAACCCGGTCGTCGTGGCCGAACACGACGTCAGCCTCGTTCGGATGGACGAACTGCACTTGTTGTTTTTTCGGGTTAATCACGCAGACGACTTCGACACCGCAACCGAAGTAATTGTCGATTCGAACAGTCATGCCTCGGATGCGGTCGGGCGTTGAGGCGATTTCGACAACGAGTGTCGGACGGGTCTCGGTAATAGTCTTGTCTGACTCGGCAAACCGTTCGCCGCCGACAAAATAACTGACTGGCGGACAATGTACGGTGTCGGGGTTTCTCGCGACGATTAGGCCCAACTCATAACAGGCATAGCCCTCCGGGTTCTCCGACAACCAATCCGCCAGCGCTTTCGACAGATTCAAGACGACGGCACCATGTTCCACGCTGGGCGGCTGCAACTGAATCATCTCACCAGCCACCAATTCCGCCCACCGGCCACCTTCCGGCAAATCAAACTTCTTTTCGGTAAATTCTTCCGCGGTGATCACGTCGCCTCACATTATGAATCCCCACCGAACTTGCAGCCCCTTCGCTTAATTCCCCCAGCCGACCCCGCGTCGGTGGGGTTTAAGACCAATGCCGTTTAACGAAGCAAAATGTCGTAGCCGGATTCGCAAGAATTCGGGCATTCAAACTGCCTAGCGTACCTGAATTCTTGCGAATCCAGCGACATCAAACACTAATTCAACAGCATTGGGTCTAAGGCTAAATCGACACTGGTTCGGTCGCTCGCGGGAATTTTCGAGATGTTGATTCTAATTTGTTTAACAAGCGGAACCAACGCCATACTCGATTCGCATTCTTGTCTTCAATTCGTAAGATGGTTTTGGCGCTGATTCAACAGAGAGTTCCCAGCGATGGAAATACGATCCTATCGGCCTGATGACTTGCCGAGACTCAAAGAGATCATGGTCGAGGCATTCGACGGCGTATCAATTGACCAAGGAATTGAGCGTGAATTCGGCCTGATCAATGGACATGACTGGCAATGGCGCAAGGCTCGTCACCTCGACATCGACGTTGAACGAGAACCGGAGGGCATCTTTGTCGCGGAAGTCGACGGAGAAACAATCGGATTCATCTCTGCCTGGCGTGATTTTGAAGTGGGAATCGGGAATATCCCCAATATTACTCTGACACCCGACTGCCGTGGCAAAGGCTATGGCCGCGTGTTGATCGAGCACGTACTGAATTGGTTTCGCGAAAGCGGATTGACTCACGCACGGATCGAAACTCTGGCACAAAACGCGGTCGGCGACCATCTCTATACGTCCATTGGATTCCACGAGGTCTCGCGGCAGGTCCATTTTGCGATGGAACTGACCGAGCCCAATTCCTAAGGAGATCCTGTCGATGAAGGTGGGGGTCATTGGTGCGAACGGACAGTTGGGCACGGATCTGATCCGCCGATTGGCCGATCGCTCCGTTCCTCTCACTCATGACGACATCGAGATCACAAATCCTTTAAGCATCGAAACGGCACTCGCGCGACTTCGGCCCAACGTTGTGATCAACGCGGCGGCGTACAACTTCGTCGACCGTGCCGAGGACGAGCCCGAAACCGCCTACGCCGTCAACGCGCTGGGCCCCAGAAATCTAGCCCTCGCGTGTCAAACTCATTCGATTCGGCTAGTTCATGTCAGTAGCGACTATGTTTTCGGCGGTTGCGATTCTTCCTCTCGCCCTTTCGTTGAAACCGATTTAGTGCGGCCCGACAGCGCCTATGCGATCAGCAAACTTGCTGGTGAGTATTTCGTACGCGGCATTTGCGAAGACCACTTCGTTGTCCGGACTTGCGGTCTGTATGGGTATGCCGCGATCGGCGGATCTGGAAAAGGAAATTTTGTGGAAACGATGCTGCGGTTGGGCACCGAACGCGATGAGCTATCGATCGTCAATGACCAATGTTGTACACCGACGTCGACAGCCGACCTCGCCCAGGCCATCGTTGGACTCATCGAAACCGACGCATTCGGTTTGTATCACGCAACAAACAGCGGCAGCACATCGTGGAAAGAATTTGCCGAAGAGATATTCCGGATTGCCGGTTGCCAGGTTGACGTCACACCAGTCACGACCGAACAGTTCGGCGCGAAAGCAAACCGGCCGCGCTTCAGCGTCTTGGATTGCGAAAAGCTGCACGCGGCCACCGGATTCGAGTTCCCGTCCTGGCAAGACGCCTTGCAGCGTTACGTTCAAGATCGTCCCATCTCAAACCAAGTAACTTAACACCATGACACTCGATGACATTCGTCACACACTGCTTGAAGCTGTGAAGACCGGAAAGGTTGGGACACCGGTCGCTCTGCGGCTTCATCTTCAACTTACCAACGCCGATGCGAGTTTGTTATCCACCGCGGCCACTCTGATTGGATTGTGCGAACCGCTATTCAAAGTGGAACCGTCACAGCTCTTCGCACGCAGCAACGCTGGCGGCCGTCAGCTAAGTTTGCTTTGCGAAACAGAATCCGGACGCACGTGTTCGATCACGATCGGATCCGGCTCGGCGAAGGCGGCGAGTTTGAATCTGCTGCTCGTCGGCAACCATGGCGTGATTCGCTTGGAAGGCAGCGAATTGTTCGACGAGTCCTCGCTCAATACGTCGGATGCAAACATTGATCGATGGGGTCTTGCTATTGAACAGAGCCTCGTGTCGAATGCTCTGGCCACGGTTTGAGCCAGTTTTACAAACAGCCCGATCGGCCGTTCTTCATGAGTATTGGCTGGAGGCGAACTGCCGTTTTTGGACAGTCGGAATCAAAAAAGGCCCGGCATCATGCGTGATGCCGGGCCTTTGAAGTCAATTCTCAACCGAACAATTAAACCGTCTCAGGCACGACAAAGCCTTTACGGTAATCGCGAGTCAGCATCTTGTTGGCATCCTTGTCCGTGAACTTTTCGGTTCGTGGATCGAATTCCAATTGTCGGCCCAGGCTGTAGGTGTTGTCGGTCAGGCTGACTCCGACTGCTTGCAGGTTTTCTTTTAGGAATGCCAAACTCTCGACGACTTCTTTGTTGTCGCCCAGTGTCTTGTTCGATTCGTCGAACTTGGCCGCTTTGCCGAGACGGAACGAGATATTCGACAGGTGGCACAACGAACTGGAATAGTGACCGACCTCGGCATCGCAGTTCCGGTCTTCCGGCTTGCGGCTGCGGACGGCGGTGATGAACGAGCCGAATTCGGCGCCCGGAGTCACCTGAATCGACTCGTCGCTTTCGAGCGGTTGCGGCTCGCTGCCATTCTTGGGATAGAACTTGCCGCTGGTGATCATGCCTTCGGTCGTGTAGTACTCGTTGCGAACGGCTCGCGGAGGCGACTTGGGATAATCTTTGTTGGCAACCAAACCTCGCGTTTCGAACAGCAAGATCACGTCACCGTATTCGAACACGGTGATTTGCATGTTAGGAGTTTGGCCTTGGTCGGGGCCCTCCGGCAGGAAGCGGCCACCGAGACTCCATATCTTGTTGGGATGCGTGGCCCCCTTGATGGCCCAGCGTGCCACGTCGATTTCGTGAACGCCTTGATTGCCCGTATCACCGCTGCCGAAGTCCCAGAACCAGTGCCAGTTATAATGCACGATGTTCTCGTGATAGGGCTGCCTGGGTGCGGGACCGAGCCACGTGTCGAAATCAAGGGTTGTCGGTGGTGCCTTGTAGTCCTTGAAACCGATGCTCCAACGCGGCTTGCAGCAATAGCCTTTCGAGACCAGCAGCTTGCCGTATTTCTCGGAATGCACGGCGGCGATTTCATTGGCGCGGCCTTGAGACGACCGTTGCTGCGTTCCATGCTGCACGACTCGGTCATATTTCTCAGCGGCTTCGACCAGCTTGCGGCCTTCAAAGATATTGTGACTGAGCGGCTTCTCGACGTAGACATCTTTGCCGGCTTGACAAGCCTCGATCGCGATTAGCGAATGCGTGTGGTTGCACGTCGCGATTGAAATCGTGTCGACGTTCTTGTCCTCGAGCGCCTCGCGGAAGTTCTGCATCGTCTTCGGAGTGTTGCCTCCCTTGTCCTGAACGTTCTTCACGCGAGCAGGAAACTGATTCGTGTCGACGTCGACCAGATGTGTGACGTCAACGCCGTCTGCCGACGCCATCGAGGATATATGTGACGAACCGCGGCCTTTGATGCCGACGACTCCGTGTCGGATTCGTTCGTTCGATCCCAGAACATTGCCTGATGACTTCGTTCCGGAAATCGTGAAGGTGGCAAATGCAGTGCTGGCAGCGGTTGTCTTCAGAAAGTCGCGGCGATTCAAACGTGACATGAGCAGTGCTCCTTATCGAAAAATGAGAAGTTCGTGGCCGAGGCGAACAGCGCCGTCAGTATGCAGGACTCCACGATGGTACCATTTTTTCGGCGTTTGACAAATCCACCGGGGCAACTCGCGGGTTGTTGGCTTGGATTGGAACAGAAGCAAACGAAGGAATCAGCAAGCACTGATTGTGGAGTTCTGATGGGTACCACGTCTTCGGAGAAGGCGTGCGGCGCAGCCGCCGGAAACTGCTCTTGTGCATCCGTAGCTCCGAGGACTGTAACCTGCGGCATCGGCAATCCAACTGATCCGCAGTGAATCCGATGATTGAGTCGATTCTTGATTGAAGAGTTGGCCCGGGATTTCCAGCGGCTGCGCCGCACACCTTGCCTGGACGGCAAGATGTGGTACCCATCTGCCTGGTAGAAACACTAGTCTCGACATTGCATGAACGCTTCGTTCCGTCTGTCCCAATCCGGTCCTGATCGATACCGCCAGAGGCGCATCCGCGGGCACAAATTGATTTAATGATCATCACGTCAATGTATTCGAATCAAAGGATTCTCCCGATGTCTCAATCCAAAAAGAAATCCGATCTGTCGCGTCAGTTTCAAGCATTCGTACAACAACAGGCCCTGGCGATGCGAGCGGACGATGTCACGCCGAAATCGCTTGACGCGTGGAAGAAGCAACGGCGAACGTTGCGGCGGCGATTGATCCAATCATGGGGCGGCTTTCCGAAACAGCATTGCGATTTGGAACCGCGTCAGCTCGGCGAACTCAAACGCGACGGATATCGCGTTGAAAAGCTGGTGTTGCAAACGCGGCCGGGAATCCTGATGACGGCCAACGCCTATGTACCCGACGGCGCGAAACGCAATCCGGCCGTGGTGTGTGTGCATGGACACTGGAGTCTGGCCAAGTCGCAGGCCGTCGTGCAATCGCGTTGCATCGGATTGGCAAAGCTCGGATTCTTTGTCTTGATGGTCGACGCATTCGGAGCGGGTGAGCGCGGCATCGGCAAGGCACTGGGCGAGTACCATGGCGAGATGGTGTCCGGCACGCTGTGGCCGACGGGATTGGCTCTGGCCGGCTTGCAAGTCTACGAAAACATGCGAGCCGTCGATTACCTGCGGTCGCGTCCCGAAATTGATCCGGAACGCATCGGCGTCACCGGTACCAGCGGCGGTGGGAATCAGACGATGTACGCCGGAGCCATCGACGAACGTCTGAAGTGTGTCGTCCCGGCGTGTTCCGTCGGCACTTATCAATCCTATCTCAGTGCCGCCTGCTGTATGTGCGAAGTCACTCCGTCGGCGCTCAGCTACACCGAAGAATGGGGAGTGCTCGCACTCGTCGCCCCACGCGCATTGATGCTGATCAACGCAACGAAAGATGCCTTCCAATTCTCGGTCGGCGAAGCAAGCAAATCGCTGAAAGCTGCACGGCGTGTGTTCGAACTCTACGGAAAGACCGAGAACGCAAAGCACGCGACGTTTGAAGCCGGCCACGGATA
>CAUZVF010000078.1:0-10724 GCA_963582955.1 Planctomycetota bacterium | reverse complement strand
GACGTCCATCGATTGGGTCGTGGTTGACATACGGATTGGGATCGGCAACACAGAACTTGCCCGCTTTCGTCGTGATGAGCACGGGTGCGGGGCTCAGCGGCGGGACGGCGTTGTGGTCGAGCGGATTCTTGCCGACGATTCACACCGGAGTTCCGTTCCGGAGCCAAGGTGATCCAATCCTGAATGTTTCCAGTCCGAAAGGCGTCGACGACAGACTCCAGAAAGACACGTTCGACCTGATCAACGACTTGAATCGCAAGCAACTCGGTGTTGTCGGAGATCCGGAAATCGCGACCCGCATTTCGTCGTTCGAGATGGCGGCGCGATTACAGTCGTCCGCGCCGGAACTGATGGATTTCAGCAGTGAAACTCAGGAGACCTTGGAACTCTATGGATGCGAACCGGCTAAACCGTCATTCGCGCGAGCGTGTCTGCTGGCTCGCCGAATGATCGAACGCGGAGTCCGATTTGTGAACATCTATCACAAGGGCTGGGACGCTCATTCCAACGTCGAAGGTAATGTCCGCAACAACACACGCATCACCGACCAAGGCTCGGCGGCACTAGTCACCGATTTGAAACGACGAGGACTGCTGGAAGACACGCTGGTCATCTGGGGTGGTGAGTTCGGCCGCACTCCGATGGTTGAAACCAATCCGGCGCTGGGACGAAAACTCGGCCGCGACCATCACCCGCAAGCATTCACGGTTTGGTTAGCCGGCGGCGGGATCAGGCCGGGCATGACGTTGGGTAAAACCGACGAATTCGGATTCCACGTCGTCGAGGATCCCGTTCATGTCCATGACCTGCAAGCCACGCTGATGCATTGTCTGGGTTTCGACCACGAAAGGCTGACGTTCCACCACGCAGGGCGCGATTATCGATTGACCGACGTGCATGGACACGTGGTCCAACAAATTCTTGCGTAGATTGCTATGGCTCAACCGAAAAGTTCTGCAACAACCGAACGCGAATCCACTAACCCGAATTATTCGTAACCCGAAACGTAAGCGAGGAATTCAACATGTTTCCTCGCTGACGCTTCGGGTTACGATCAACTCCGATTTTGCGCGGTGTTTTGGGTAAGATAGTCGCTAGTCGCAACCCCTTTTGACCACAAGCTTTGCATCATATTTGCGTTGTTTCGTGAATAATCCGGGCTAACTAACCCGACGCGCAAGCGCATCAACATCCTTTGCGGAAGTCACAATCACACGCGTTCTCACAACATTCGACCGCCTCAGCCGGCGTCATCCAATTGAGGCCAAGCGATTCGGATTCGGCATCCACCGTCGGGTCTGTTTTCGGCAGTGATTTCGCCACCGTGCTCGCGGAGGATTTTTTGGCTGACGGCCAAGCCCAATCCGGTGCCGCGTGCCCCTTTGGTGGACTCGAAGATGTTGAATATGTTCGCGAGTTGATCCGCGGGAATGCCGGCACCGTTGTCGTCGACCTGAACAAACACCTCATCGCTGGAAGCATCATATCCCGATTGAACGACGACGCGAGCCGATTCAGTTCCTTCGACTGCGTCGATGCCGTTCGTCACCACGTTCAATATGGCCTGATGCATGGCTTCAGGGTCGAATGTTGTTTCGGGCATCGCTTCCGACAATTCACAGTCAAGCTGAACTTGATTCTCTTCCGCACGAGATTGCATCAGCTCGCAAACGTCGGTCACGCACTGGTTCAATGACGACTTTTGCCACACCGGCTGACGCTCCTTGCTGAACGTCAGCATGTCCATGACAAGATGATAGATCTTGTTTTGGTTCTTCTCGACAATCTTCCAACCCTTGCCAACCAATTCTTCGTTGTGGTCCTTCAGACCCATGTCGATTAAATAGCTGCCGCCACGAACGCCTTGCAAAATGTTCTTGATGTGATGGCTAAGTGTTGCGATGGTTTGTCCCATAGCGGCCAAGCGTTCGGCCTTCACAAACGCATGTTGGTAGCGGTTGTCTTCAATGGCCAACGCCGCTTGTCTTCCGATCGCCACCAGTAACCGCAACTTTTCCTCCGAGAATTTACTGACACCGCTTCCGTCAATAACGGCCTGTTCAGCAGGAATCGTCGTGTCGACGTAAATCACGCCCATCAATTCGTATCGTCCCTGCATCGGCACGCACAACGCTTCATTGATTCCCGCCTGCAAAATGCTCTGCCCGGCACCGAACCGCGAATCACTGCGCGCGTTGCTGGTGCGCACACCTTGTCCCTTTTGAACAACGTAGTCGACGATGCTGCGAGACACGGGCATTTTCGATTGATCCTCGACCGCCGATTTGCCGCTGAACAACTGAGGAACCAAATCGTCTGTTTGAGGATCGGTCAGCAGAATGCAACCACGGTCAGCCGCGACGGCACGGATCGTCAGATCGAGGATGCGTTGCAGCACATTTTCAATCGATTCGGACGGCCGAACCGCCTCTTCGGAAATCTGGTACAACACCTGCAGGTTTACCAATGTCTGAGCAACGCTGTCGGTTGCGACACTCTTCGTGCTCGCGAGAAAATCCTGTCCGACTTCGCCCACGATTTTGGAACGGTCGGCCGGATCGCGGCGGCTGAGAAGATCGACACTGGCGGAAACGACACGGCTGTCCGACTCGGCCTCGGTTTCAGAGAATAAGATCGCGCTACGTCCAAGCTGAATCTGATCACCACTCTTCAGCTTCGACGATTTGATCGCGACGCCATTGACGAACGTGCCGTTAGAGCTATCGCGATCGGTCAGCACGAACGAATTGGCGCGGAATTCCAGCGACGCATGCATCCGTGAAATCTCGGTATCGAGAATACGGATTTCATTGCGGGGACTACGGCCGATGCCGACTTCGCTGTCGTCAACTTCGAACCGAGTACCCTGATCATCACCTTGAATGACCAACAAAGTCGCTTTGGCCACGATGAGTACCCGAAACGCTGTATGGGGCGATCACTCACCCGTTTGTAGTTGGAACCAGAGACATGACGGCGCCACTTCTTCCTATTGTCCGCCTCGGAACGGCGAAAAGAAATGAATTCGCGGTTCGAACCAGACATTCAAAAATGGCGGCACCATCCCACAGCCTCTGATGCAGCAATCTGCATCGCATGCAACGGTACCATGATCACAACCGTTTCGCGAGCGTGCGCATCGGCCAAGCGACATCCCCACGCAAAAATACCAATCGGTTGCGCAACTGGACAAGCTACTGACAATCGAAGTCGTGAAGGTTGAAACGAAACGTGGCGACAGCTAACAAACGAGTCGCTCAGATCCGTCGGTTGGATATTTGGCAAACTCACTCGCGGAGCTGGAATCTTCTCCTGCTTCGTGGGCAACACCGAGGTCGCCATCGGCTGGCAAGAACCGCAATTGGCCGCGATGGACATCCCCGCTGACTTGGCCGATGCCGAATGGAACCAGGAATGGCTGGTCGGCGGCACCGGAGCGATGCTGCTGCTGGCAACTTGGAAGCTGTCCGGCGGACGCCGCAAAGACAAACGCCAACATCGTCTGAACGACAATTACTTCACCGAACGAGTCTTCGACGATCTGCACACATCCATGCTGCCGGAGCCATCTGAAATGAAATCAACCAACAAACCAGCATCCCCGCAACCCACGCGAACGGCCCCCCCACCCGAAAAACCGACACTGCCACCCGAGCAACCCAGGCTAGCGGGAGACGTAAGTCTCTTGGCCACGCACGCGCGACTCAACAATCCGGGTACCCCATCTTGCTCGCAAGGTGGGTCGCGCAGCGACCGGAAACCGTAGGAAGACGCGGAATCAACGACAACACCCGCTGCCATGCCATCGCGCAAACCCTTGTCTTTCGACTCTAAACTCTCGACTCCCCACCGCTGGACATTCTCAAGACGAACAAAAACGTTGGTTACGGCATCTCTGCTGTTTCTCGCCGGCTTCTGTTTCTGGAATGCCGCGCCCAGTTCATTCACCGGTCCGAAGCAGCAAGCAGCAGTTGCCTCGATTACCGCTCCACAACCAGAGCGAAAGCTCCTGACAAAACCAATCCAAGATTTGCAGGTGATGCGTGACCGCGTTCTATCCAAAAATCCGGACCGCTTTGACGTTGGTCGCAGCGTCGGCCACGTCGATCCGGGCGAATGGCGAGTCGTCACACTCACAATGCCAAAAGCCGATGGCACCCTTTTAACAATCGAAACCGGGAAACGGCTTGCGGAACTGAATGTCAAGTCCGCCAAGATTGGCTCATCAATGTTCCTTCAGATTGAAGAACTCGGAAGCGTGGGCGACGCGAAGATTGTGGATATCGCACGATGTCCAACGCCGTTGGACGGCCCCGGTCAACTGGTTACGACGATATACATTCATCAATCGGCCGATGTTATCGATGTTTCGGTCGAGGGCGTCGACGAACCAATCGGCACAACGTCCAATCACCCGTTCTGAAGTGCTGACCGAAAAGAATTCGTCCAAGCAGGACAACTTCGGATTGGTGAAAACCTGCAAATAGCGAACGGCGAGTATCGGCAAGTCCATAAGATCATCAATCGCCCGACAACTGAAACGGTCTACAATTTGGAAGTCGACGCCGAGCACGTCTACTACGTGTCAAGCAAAGGAATCCTGGTTCACAACGCCAAAGTATATGGACCGTTCTACCACCGCACGACAACCGAAGTGGCGGCAAAGATAAAATCGAGTCGGCAACTGTGGGGTCGTGCCCCCAGGAATATCTATCGATCTCATATACCGAAGGCCAAGGCGTTCGATGGACCGCTACCAAAAGGTGTTAACGGAATCGAGTTCTTTACCCGCGTTAAGCCAGACATACATATCCGCGGGGGACAAGTTCTTTGGAGTGGAGAGCCATTCGACGAGCTTGGCGAATGGGCCTTGGCGCATTTGTGGGCGTGGCGGTTGGAGCCCTCGTGGGCTGGAAGGTTCCGGACGCACCGCATGTTATTGGAATTGGGATCGGTGCCGTCGTCGGAGTGGTTGCCGTTTCGTTCTTTTTGACGCCAACTCTTATACCTTTGATCCTGCGTACCGATTTTCGGCGCATCAGATGATTTCAATTATCGCAGCGTGGGCCGAGTTCGCATGAAATCTGAGTGCGTCCTCCCGAATACCGAGAACAGCTTCGTCGAAAACCGAAGTGCTCCGCCTTGTGAACACATAGTCACAAGTTAGTGACTTGCTAGCAGGAGACGTAAGTCTGCCGGCCCGCACGAGCGACTCAACAATTCGGGTATCGGCGGATTCACAAATGACCGGGCGCAGGTCGTCACGTTCGACAGGCAGCGGCAACCGGTGATCTCTTTCATTCGAGGTCCCGCTCGGCTCGCGGGACCTACTTGCGCTAAGCGACGGCTTCTTCCAATTCGTGCCCGGATTGTAGGGCCTCCCATTGATCGAGATTGTAGAGGACTTCGCGGGCCTGCGATCCGTTGTAGTCTCCCACGATTCCGTCTTCGGCCATGTAATCGATCAGCCGAGCACCACGGCCGTATCCGATTCCCAGGCAACGCTGTAACAGGGAAACGCTGCCGCGGCCCTCGCGGACAACGACGTCGACGGCTTGCTCGTACAATTCGTCACGTTTGCGCATGGCATCGATGTGATTGCCGCCCGATCCGCCGGCGACCGTCACTTTGGCAAGTTCTTCGCTGTATTGCGGTTCTTGATCGCTGAAGAAATCGATGATCGTGTTGACTTCATCGTCGCTGATGAAGGTTCCTTGGGCACGAGTCAGCTTGCTGGTTCCCGGTGCCAGATACAGCATGTCTCCGTTGCCCAGCAAACGGTCGGCGCCCATTTCATCGAGCACGACGCGGCTGTCAGTGCGGCTGGCGACTTGGAACGAAATCCGGGCGGGTAGGTTCGATTTGATCAATCCCGTGATGACGTCAACGGTCGGCTTTTGAGTGGCCAGGACCAGATGGATTCCGACGGCGCGGGACTTTTGTGCCAACCGAATGATGTGACCTTCGACGTCTTTTCCGGATGTCATCATCATGTCGGCCATTTCGTCGGCGATGATGACGATGTACGGCATTTTTTCTGGAATATCGTCAGCTTCGGGTGAGTCCTCGTCGATTTCCATCCGCTGCAGCAGTTTCTCTTTGCCAAGCTGATTGTATCCGTCCAGATGCCGGACTCCGGCGCGGGCGAGCAGGTCGTAGCGTTCTTCCATCTTATCGACAGCCCACGCCAACACCGCCTCGGCTTTTTTCATATCGGTAATGACCGGATGCATCAGGTGCGGAATTCGCTTGTAAGGGCTCAGTTCGACCATCTTGGGGTCGATCATCAGCATCTTGACCTGTTCGGGATTACGGGTCATCAACATCGAGAGGATCAGTGTGTTCAGGCAAACGCTTTTTCCCGTGCCGGTGCGGCCGGCGATTAACAAGTGCGGCATTTTTGTCAGATCGACGACCATGGGACGTCCGCTGACGTCCTTGCCGAGGAACACGGGAATGCGTTTGCTTTCAGCATCTTTAGGACACGATTCGAGCAGCTCGCGCATCCGCACCATGACTTGTTTTTCGTTCGGCACTTCGACTCCGACGGTATTCTTGCCGGGAATCGGTGCGACGACGCGGACCGTGGGAACTCGCAACGCGATCGCCAAGTCGTCGGCTAGGGCGGTGACTTTGGAAAGCCGCAGACCCGCTTCCAGTTCCAATTCGAACTGCGTGAGCACGGGACCGGTGTCGATCTCGACAACGCGGACGTTGAGGCCGAATTCCCGGAACGTTTTTTCCAGCGTGACCGCGGCAATGCGGGCCTTCTTGGCAAGTAGTTCGTAGGGAAACTCTTCCGGCTGTTCGAGCAAATCCGGTGTGGGAAGTTCGAATTCTTGTTGGGATGATTCGTGGCTGTTGGCGTCGAGTTGCTGGATGATTTCTTCACGCGACGATTTGGCGGTGACCGGCGGATTGACTTTGATGGGTGCCCGAGGCTCTTCGGCAGCGTCTTGCTCGATCTCTTCCGGTTCTTCAATTTCGTCGTTGTCGTCCGTGGTGCTTTCGGTCTCGCGTCGCGAGAAAGCTCCGCGCCGGTCCAATTCCGCTTGTTCGCGACGACGTTCGAGCCACCCGGTTGTGCGGCCGCCAACACGGCTGGCAACTTTGATCGGAGCCACCGTGCAAAAGGCAACGACCCGCATGAAATGCAGGTCGGATGTCAGCATCAGTCCGGCGATTGCTGCCGAGCCCAGCAGAATCAGTGTCCCACCGATTGCGAATTGATGTTCCAAGAGTGCCAATCCCAGGGCACCCCAATAACCGCCGCTCCCGATGACCGGGCCGTTTCCGAAACCGGGCAGAAGCAGTTGGAATGCAATACACATTGACGTTAGCAGCAACATCCATCCCAGCGTTTCCGCAATCGGCTTGTTGCTTTCCTGGCGCGAGAAGAGTCGGATGTCGAGAATCACCATGGATAACAAGATGAAATAAGCGTTGATTCCGACGGCGGTGCGTAATCCGTGAGCGATCGACGCACCGATGCTGCCGCCGAGGTTGGCCGATTCGGCCGGAACGGGAAACACCACTCGCGCGGGCGGATCGGCCGGGTCATAACTGACCAGGCTCAGACCCACAAACACGGTTGCGGCCAAGAGCCCCAACGCGATCAGATCGGTTCTGAGGCGTGAGTAATCGAGCATCGGTTCAAACTGGGCAAGAGTGTCGTTGTTGCTCCTCCTTGCCGTGGCCGCGGATTCGGAACCGACGTTGGCGGTTCTGGCCCGCGCGTACCGCGATAAATGGATGAATCCCGCACGCCGAATCCGTGTTGGAAACGGCGCGCGGGATCATCCCCACGACACGCCACCTGTTTGTCTCAAGGAGGGAAATTGAGTTGATCTTTCATTGGGTAGGGGGGATTTCAACTCACTCAAAACCTATCACACTTTTCACGGCGTGTTGGAAAAACGCAACATTTGGTGTGGCGTTTGAGCAACGTCGGTACCGGTCGGACCGAATGCGACGGGATTGATGCCAGGTTGGAGGGACTGCGATGAACCTAGGAGCTGAGGTGCGTGCTTATCCATGCGATGAGATTTGCCGCAATCGCCGATTTGTTTCCGGACCACGATTCGACGACGTTTCCGGTTTCGTCAATTAATTCGACTTTGTTGGTTTCCGAGCCGATCGCGGCTGGTCCGTTCAAGACGACCGCATCGCAGTTCTTGGCTCTCAGTTTCTGCAAAGCATTCTCGCGGGCGTTTTCCGCCTCTAAGGCAAAACCGACGACCCAACGGTGTTGTTTGATACTTCCAAGTTGCGCCAGCACGTCATCGGTTTCGATCATGTCGATCGAAATCGGTTCGCCCGTCTTTGCCAGCTTGCCCGACAGCCGGTGCAGCGGCTTATAATCACAAACAGCAGCCGCCGCGATGACTCCGTCGCATCGTTCAAATAACTCGACACAGACGTCTCGCATCTCACCTGTTGTTTCGACGCGGTGAACCTCGCAGCCGTTTGGATCGGGCAAATCGACGGGACCACTGATCAAAAATGCGTCATGTCCCGCCGCGACTATTGCTTTGGCAATTTCATAACCCATGCGGCCACTGCTGGCGTTTGACAGATAGCGAACATCGTCGATGTATTCTCGCGTTGGTCCGGCAGTGATCAGAATTCGCATTTTTTGTGAACTTGGCAGTGACTGGCGGTCGGTTTCAATGATCGAGCAGTTCGGTGATTCGGCCGATGATTTCGGCCGGTTCGGCCATTCGCCCAGGCCCGACTTGACCGCAACTCAGCCAACCATCGCCGGGTTCAACCAAGTGAATGCCGTCTTGTCTCAACGTTGCTAGATTTCGTTGAACGGCGGGCTTGTCCCACATCTCGGAATTCATGGCTGGTGCGAGGAGAGTCGGCCCGGTCATCGCCAAGGCCAGCGTTGACAGCAGGTCGTCCGCCAATCCATTTGCCAGTTTTCCGATGAAGTTGGCAGTCGCGGGAGCCACGATCAGAAGATCGGCCCTTCGCGGCAGTCCGATGTGTTCTCCGATGCAGTGCTCTTGTGGTTCAAACAGGGCGCGGTGGACCGGGCGGCCGGTCAGTGCTTCGAACGTCGTCGCGCCGATGAACTGTTCGGCGGATCGCGTCAAAACCACCGAAACCGACGTGCCCGCCTGAATCAGCTTGCTACACAAATCCGCCGATTTGTAGGCGGCAATTCCGCCAGTAACTCCCAAGAGTATCTCACGACCGTTCATGACACCGCTCGTAATAGTGCAACACTTCGAGCGGATCAAAGATCTTTCAGCGACGGTCCAGCGTCGTCGACGATGGCGTCGAGATTCAGATCGGGACTACCGTCACGGACGATCGCGACGTTTCCAATCCGATCGAGAAAGATCTTGTCGCTCATGATTTCATGCACGACGATTTCCATTAGGCTCTTCGTCTGCAATTCGACCAAGGGACGCGCCCCGCGATTCAGGGCCACCATGCGCTTTTGAATCAAGGCGGACAATTTGAAACGCCCCCCAACTTTACGGATGATTGCCTCTTCCTTAAATGCCTCATACATGAAGTTTTGCCTCTTCTTGTGATAGTATTTTCGAAATCTCGCCAATTGCCCAATCGAGGTCATCGTTAACGACCTGATATTGATAGTGATTCGCCAATTCCAATTCGTCGCGAGCGGTCTTGAGCCGTTTTTGGATGGCCTCTTCCGATTCGGTTCCGCGTTGACGCAAACGCCGCTCGAATTCTTCTTCTGATGGTGTCTTCAAGAAAATGGTGACGGCGTTTGGAAACTGCTGCATCACTCGAAGAGCACCGTGAACGTCAATTTCAAGGAATGCCCAACCTCCTTCATCGTTTGCCCGTTGCAATTCGGAATCCAACGTTCCGTACCAATATCCAGCTCCGTGAACCTCTTCACATTCCACGAACTCGCCATTTTGCCGGCGGGTATCGAAATCATCTTGAGTCAGAAAATAATAGTCATTCCCATCCGATTCGTGAACTCGCGCGGGGCGGGTTGTTGCCGAAATTGCCTTAATCAGTTTGACGGGCGATTCATCCACCAGCCGATTGACGATGGTCGATTTGCCACTACCGCTCGGTCCTGACAAAACGACAACCTGAATTTTGACCGGGTTTGACGAACGCTGCATCGTTGGCAATTACTCCACGTTCTGCAGATTCTCGCGAATTTTCTCGACAGCCCCTTTCATTTCGACGACGCAGTGGGCGATCTCGACATTGTTGGCCTTCGAACCAATCGTGTTGACCTCGCGAAAGATCTCTTGGCTGAGGAATTCCAGTTTTCGTCCTTGCGATGTTTCTTCGTTGAGAAAAACATCGAATTGTTCCAAGTGGCACCGCAGTCGTGTGATTTCTTCGTTGATGTCGCATTTCTCGGCAAAAATACTGACTTCGCGGATCAAGTCGGTGTCGTCGACGGTTGCGTCGTGGTCCCGCAACAGTTCATGCACTCGGTCGCGCAGCTTGTCGCGGTAATCAGCAACGACTCGTGGTGCGAGTTCAACGATCTTTTCGAGTTGATCGGCAATAATCTGACAGTTCTGCTTCAAGTCGCTTTGCGCCGCGCGTCCTTCTTCGATTCGAAATGTCTGCAGCATCTCGATTGCCTGCCGGAGGGCATCTTTAATGACGGGCCAATCGGCATCGCAGTCGATATTCGTGGATGATTTTTCGGTAACCGCGCCAGGTAAGCTCAGCAGCGATCCGACATCTTGTGGAACAGGAATCTGTAGTTT
>CAUZVF010000077.1:0-10751 GCA_963582955.1 Planctomycetota bacterium | reverse complement strand
ATCTTTTGACCGCTGGGGTATCCCGAGTATCGTTGGTACTCTTTATTCAGCATCTTCTGAGTAAAGTACGGATGCGAGTCGTGGGCCATTTCCTTGCCCGTGAATCGAACGAGATGGCAATTCAACACAATCACATAGTCACCGCAATCAACATGCGGAGTGTACGACGGTTTGTGCTTGCCCATCAGGACAGTTGCCAGTTTTGTCGCGATGCGACCGACAATCATCCCTTCGACATCCAGCACGAACCAATCCGACCGAACGGTCCCTTTTTTCGCCATAAACGATTTTGTGGTCGTCACGTTTCTATTCCTGGCCAGCTTGATAACTCAAAACTATCAAGGAGTTTGCGTCGATTCGCGTTAGCGAAATACGTTACGGAAACCCAACACGATAGCGACTTTGCGATAAGGCTTCAACATCAGCAGAGCGAAAATCGCGGTGATAATAACGAGCAATTCGCGACTCGTCTAAATCGTGTTGTTGATTCTCGTTCCCAAGCTCCGCTGGGGAACGCACACAGCCAAGCTGCTTGGCACGACGCATCATTCAATTCGAGAGCCAAATCCATTTGCGTGGAACGGAACTGCACCGAGATCGGTTCCCAAGCTCCGCATGCGAACCAGAGAGTCTTTCGCCATTCGCCTTAACGCATCCGTCGCGCTCGCGCGGACAAAGTCTGTCGGATCGTCTGCCGCTAGCCGCTGTAATTCCGATTTCACGGTTTTCGATGTCGTCTGGATTCGTCCCAAAGTTGCAGCAGTGGCGGCACGAATATCCGGACTGAGATTCTTCAATCCGTTCCGCAATTCGGGCACGGCAACTTGCCCTGTCGCGCCGAGTTGACCGATTGCTTCAGTCGCGGCGACCAAGAGTTCTCGTTTCAAGCGACTTCCGTCGCGCGGCGGGCGGCCGAGGATATTTTTCAAAGTTGTCGCAACGGCGCATCTCGCAATCTTCGCCTCTTCGGCCCACCGAATCTGCCCCATCGCCTTCACAATAGCGACCCGATCCTTCACGTGAGATTTCTCGAATAACTCAAGTAGTTCCCGGACGACATTCGGTCCAAGCCTCCCGGTCGCCTTGATCGCTGATTGAACAACCGCGGCGTCTGAATCATCCAGCGCGGCGACGACCGCTGCGATCGTTCCGTTCCGACGAGGCCCAATCAACCCCAGAGTTCTCACGGCGGCCGCGCGACCAGTCGCTTTCCGACGCTTGACGATGGCAATCAACAGCGGAACCGCATCGCCACCAATCTGAGCCAAATGACAAACGGCCGCATCCCGCACCATCCAATCTTTGTGGCCCAACAACTCGACGAGCGCCGGGATCGCCATTTCATACGCCGTCAAATGCCACAAGGCCCAGTTTGCATCGGCACGTACCCGCGCATGTTTGTCGACAAGTCTCTGTCGCAGCGCCGGGACGACTGATGGATCGTCAGCATGCAGTTTTGCCAACGCGACGGCGGCAGCTCCGCGTACGTCCGGATCGACGTCAGCCAACGACTCGACCAGCTTCGGAATCGCCGACTCCGCGGCGCCGATTCGTTGCAGTGCCACAATCGCCTGCCACCGCACGTTGTCGTCGAAATCGTCCATCGCTTGAATCAACGCCCCAACGGCGGGCTTTCCGATTTCGGCCAGAGCCAACGACGCCCGCCGCATCTCTCGCTCGTCATAGATTCGCGCGGCGGCCTTCAAACGCTTGACAGCCGATTCGACCTGTCGATCCGCCGTATCGGCTGCCAATGCTGGTTTCGCGGGCGGCAGAAACGCGACCGACAGAATAAAACAAATTCGCGCTTGATTCATCACGCGATCAATTCCTTGACGACCGTTCCCGTGTCACCGGTTCCCGTCAAACGAAAGTCGAGAC
This sequence comes from Planctomycetota bacterium, assembly GCA_963582955.1. GTDB lineage: Bacteria > Planctomycetota > Planctomycetia > Planctomycetales > Planctomycetaceae > CAUZVF01. Next base: position 8,870 of record CAUZVF010000077.1, on the reverse strand, counting down.
CTTTGAAACGGTACGTAAGATTCTTGTCATCCAGACCGAACAAATGCAGTAGCGTGGCGTGGAAATCGTGGATGTGCAGCGGCTTGTCGGCGATACCCCATCCAATCTCGTCACTGTCGCCGTGCGAGTAACCACCACGTGCCCCGCCGCCGGCCATCCACATCGAGTAGGCGGACGGATGATGATCCCGCCCGTCGCCTCCCTGAGCCAGCGGAGTGCGGCCGAATTCCGTGCCCCACACAACCATCGTTGATTGCAACAGCCCGCGCTGTTTCAGATCTTTCAATAACGCGGCAATCGGCTGATCGACAATCATCGAATTCTTGGCCAAGTCCTTCGTCAAATTGCCGTGCTGGTCCCAGCCGCCGTGGTAGATGTTGATGAACCGGCTGCCGCGTTCGACCAGACGCCGAGCCAGCAGACAATTTGTGGCAAACGACTTTTGCACGCCATCGCTACGGTTCACTCCGTACTTTTCCAGCGTCTGTTTGGTTTCACTGGAAAGATCTATCAGTTCCGGCGCGGCCGCTTGCATACGATATGCCAGTTCATACGCCGCGATTCGGCTGGAGATTTCGGGATCGAGTACACTGTTCAACCGCTCGCGATTCAAATCGGCAACGGCTTCCAGCGACTTTCTCTGAACGGCGTCGGTCAGCCCCTTGGGATTATTCAGGTTCAGCACGGGCTCGCCCTGATTGCGGAACAGCACGCCCTGATAGGTCGACGGCAGGAATCCACTGCTCCAATTCGTCGCGCCTCCACGGGCCGGCGGTCCCGCGGTCAACACGACGTAACCCGGCAGATTTTTCGATTCGGTGCCGAGTCCATAATTCAACCACGCTCCGATGCTGGGCCGTCCGAATTTCTGATCGCCGCAGTTCATCACCAACTGGCCAGGATGATGATTGAAAGCCTCGGTGTGCATTGTGTGCATCATGCAAATGTCGTCGGCACAACTGGAAATGTGCGGCAGGCGGTTCGAGAACCACATTCCGCTTTGGCCGTACCGCCGAAATTTCTCTTGCGTGGGTTTGCACTTCGCATTCTTGTTGATGAAGGCGAACCGCACGTTTTTTGTCAGCGAATCGGGAAGAGTCTGACCATCCAGCTCTTTCAATTTTGGTTTGGGATTGAAGAGATCCAGATGACTGGGAGCTCCCGCGAGGTAGATAAAAATGCAAGCCTTTGCCGTCGCATCAAAGTGAGGCGGTTTCGGGGCCAACGGATCCTTGCGTTCGAAGTCGACCGCCAGCAATTGGTCGTCTTTCAACAACGAAGCCAACGCCAAAGTGCCGATTCCACTGGCACTCGTCGCGAGGAATTCACGCCGTCGTTGCAGGATTTGTTGTTGTGGAGTCATGATTCTCTCCAGGTGATTTTGTTGTGGCCCTATTCTCGCGTAATCACTTCATCCAAATTCAAAATCGCACGCGCCACCGCGACCCAAGCGGCTGTTTCCTCGATGGGGACGTCCGGCGGCGGATTGTCTCCCGCCAAATCTTTCGCGGCTTGTTTATTCTTCTTGTAAATGTCGGTCAACTCGCCGACCAGCCGCATCACACGATACAGTTCGTTTCGATTCGGTTCCCGTGAAACGGCGGAAAGGAACACCCGCCGAATGCGTTGTTCGGTCGTTGCCGATTTGTCGGCGGCCAGGCCGCGGCCTAGCGCATGGGCCGACTCGAAAAACAGCGGAGCGTTCAACAACGTCAGTGCTTGCAACGGCGTGTTCGATCGCTCGCGCCGCGTGCAGACGACGATCGAATCCGGATGGTCGAACGTCATCAGCATCGGCAACATCAAATTGCGTTGTAAGTGAATATAGAGTGAGCGGCGATAGACAACGTCTCCCTTGTCGGCCACCCACTTGTTGATGAACTGAATCTGAGCGACTCCGCTGGGCAATTCTGGACGGAAACTGGGTCCGCCGGAGCGGCGATTCAGGAGTCCGCCGGCGGCCAGATAATGATCGCGAATCCGCTCGGCATCCAACCGAAAACGGTTTTGTCGAGCGAGCAACAAATTCCGAGGATCGCGTTCGGTCAATTCCGGCCGAAACACCGAAGAGCGGCGATATGTCTCGGAAGTCACGATCAACTTGATCAACGCCTTGCGACTCCAACCGAGCCGGATGAATTCATCGGCCAGCCAATCAAGCAATCGAGGATGTGTCGGCGGTTCGCCTTGAGTCCCAAAATCTTCGGTTGTCTTGACGATTCCACGGCCGAACAGCTTGGCCCAGATGTGATTCACGGCAACTCGTGCGGTCAGCGGATTTGACGGATTCACGACCCAACGAGCCAAATCCAATCGGTCTGCCAATTCACCGCGTGCCGCCAAGTCGGGCAGAAACGTCGGCGTATGAGTTGCGACCTCGTCACCTTTGTCCAAAAAGTTGCCGCGGCGGTGAATGAAACTCTTGCGAAGGCTCGACCGCGGAGTCATCACGTGCGCGACGGCCGTGGGCCTCTTGGGAGTCTTCTTCTTCAGGTTATCCAATTGACGCTTGATTGGAGCCGTCTTCTTGTCGATCGCCGCGAAGAAAGCCAGTAACCGGTCAGCTTCTTTTAAGGATCGTTCGTTGGCATCAACTTGCAAGATTGCCAACACGTCGTCCGGAACGCTCGTGTCTTTTTTCTTTCCCAGCGGATCGGCCGCATCAGTGACCGTCAGCTGAAATCGGCCCAGAGTTTGATGCGGTCTGGCATGATTGTGTGCCAGCGTGAACGTCAGGGTTGCTCCACGATCGTTCCATTCCGGCTTGATGAAATCGGTCGACGTCACCGACGGAGCCAAGAACACCTGCATCGCGTAATCGCGTTTTGAAGAAAAGACCGGATACTTCGTGAGATCAACGGCCGATGCCTGTTTGGGAAACGTTTGGACGGGATAGTAAAGGACGTCTTCGGTTTTCACCGAGCGGAAGACGGGTCCGCCGTTGCCGGAATGAGCGAATACGTCACCCCGCCGAACTTGCCACGGCTTTGACAACTGGTACTCCTTGATCCCGTGCTTTCCATCCGCCGTGAAGTCTTGCCGGTAAACGATTCTGTACGAGCCACCGCTGAGCGGACGAATCAAGTGGATCCCGAAAGCTGCTCCGGCCTTGGCCATTGTGAAGACTTTGAAGCGATCGATTGTCCCGGCCACTGGGATCGTCGATTGATAATAAAAATTGTACGTCTGTGTCGCTGTGTCCTGGCTGCCGTTGACCAGCTTATTGCCAAGCCATGCCGGTTTCAGAGACTTCGATGCCACTTCGAACACGGCTGTGGCATTCTTGCCGCTCGGACGTCCGATCGACCAGCCGGATGCTTTATCGGAATCAAGCGAACCGATGATGCTGAAATTCGGAAGCTCTACATTCGCGTGTGCGTCTTGCAGCAACAGCGCTCCTTCTTTAAGCGACCCGTCTCTCGGCCGAGAAGCCGCCGCGAAGTGTGACAACAAAAAGCGGCCGTCATCCGCTCGGCCGGGACCGTTTGATGGCAGACTCTTGTCAGCCAGAGCCTCGAGCCGAATCGCGGTAATCTTGGAAAGAGCCGTTTCGCCCACAACGGTGAATTGATCGTTGGCCGGGTTCGCTCCGCCCACCAGGATCGATCCATCCGGCTGTTCTTCGATCGTTGACCCGGAAGCCGATTTCAGCGACACGAGCTTCAGAGGTGACCAGTCGATCTGCTTGCGTCGCTGTTGTTCCCAGGCGGTCAAACGCTTTTCCAATTCCGGTCTTTCCGCGTCTAGTTTTGCTTGGACGGCGGCGATCTTTTTTTGGTGTGCGGCTTTGCCTGCTTCAAACTTGGCCAAGACGGCGGCGGTTGGTTCGGCTGGGATGTTTTTTTCGTCGGCATTATTGAAGAACGCATACAGGCCGTAATACTCACGTTGAGTAATCGGGTCGTACTTATGTGAGTGGCATTCGGCACAATCAATCGTCATGGCCATGAAGCTCGTCAGCGTCGTGCTGAGCCGGTCCTTGACGGCCTTGATGCGGTACTCTTCCTGGTCAACACCGCCCTCGCGGTTCGTCAACGAGTTGCGATGAAAACCGGTGGCAATCAACGGCGAGCGCGCTCCGCCGGGCAGCAGATCACCGGCAATCTGCTGGACGGCGAATTGATCGTACGGCAGGTCACGGTTGATGGCGTCGATGACCCAATCTCGCCATCGCCAGGCGTTCGGCCGCGGCAGATCTTTTTCGTATCCGTCACTGTCGGCATAGCGAGCGAGATCGAGCCAATACTGCGCCCACAGTTCTCCGTAATGAATCGAACGCAGCAGATGATCGACGAGCCGCTCGTACGCGTCCGGTCGTCGTTCATCGCTGAGGAATTTTTCGATTTCGTCGACTGACGGAGGCAGCCCAGTCAAGTCCTGCGACAACCGTCGCAGCAACGTCGCGCGGTCGGCGAGCGGCGACGGTTTCAATCCTTCCTTGGCCAATCGAGCCTGAATGAATGCGTCGATCGGATGCGTGTTGCCATGCGATTTGAGTTCCGGCAGCGGCGGGCGCACGACAGGCTGAAACGCCCAGTGATCGGATTTTCGAGACAGCGATTTCCCGTCGTCCGGCCAAACGGCTCCTTGATCGATCCATCGAGTCAGTTTGGCGATCTGTTCGGAAGTCAGCCGTTTGCCTTCCGGCGGCATCCGTTCGTCCTTGTCATCTGAAGTGATGCGACGAATGAATTCGCTCTGTTTCGACTTGCCGGGGATGATGGCTTTCCCGGAATCGCCGCCGACCAGTGCCGCTTTCTTGATGTCGAGCCGCAGTCCCGATTCCTGTTTCTTCGCCCCGTGACACGCAAAACACCGGGCCGCCAGAACCGGGCGGATATCTCGCTCGAAATCTATGGCCGTTTTCTTGCCGGAATTGAGTAACCGCCGATCTTTGTCGTCAGACCATGAGGCGCGTGTGGCAACAAAAACAAAGAGCGCGGCGATCGTTACTTTCCAATAAACACGGATTCGCATGATCGGTTCGTTTGTCCATATTTCTTGGATTTCAATATATGCTCTACACGATCAACTCTTGAGGGTTACGCATAAGAGATGGCGCGGAAAAACCGCAATTCGTGACCGGAACGAGTATATCCGAAATACAAACGCAACTTCCGACCAGAAATCGGTTCGGTCTTCTTACCAGGATAGCAACGTCCGCAAGTCGAACAAATTCAAAGCAGTTGTGCGGATTTTGATTGTTATGCGTCGGCCGTGAATAAATTCGGCATTCTCGATCCCGCTCAATGAAACCGAAGGCTTGCCCCGCCTGAAGTGTGACCTAGGTTTTTGGAGGAAATCTTGCATGAACGGCTCCAGCCTTGGGGAATTGGGAACAAGCATCAATGAGTGGCATAGTCAGTTACGTGAAACGCATGTTTTCGCGACTTGTTGCATCAGCGAAACCGCAGTCGATGCGGCGTGCCGAGCGATTTGAACAACATGTTGTCGTCTCTAATTACTTGGACGGCGTGATGGATCGATACGATCCCGATGTCCCACGCTCGGTCGATCGACGGGCTCAACCTCAACGATCGTAATCCCGCTGGCATCAGGTGATCAATAATCTCTGTTGTACGATCTGCCAACGTGACGTCTTGTTCGCGCTGCCGACAACGATGCGGCATTATTGATTGGCTGAATCTTGCCCGGATCGCTCGCATCAACACAGTCGAGCAGGCCGGTCCGCACTGATTCGCGAAGTGATTAGTTGGCGTGGATCCTTCGGTTGAAGAATCGCGGAGTGAAACCGCCCGACGGAACCCGCCCGGTCATTTCGCCGCCAATCGAATAATTCCGGCGGACTCAGCAAAATTCCGTTCGGGTGCGCGGCCCATTTTCGTTTACAATGAATTTGGCAATTGTTGACCCACTGCGATCAGGAACGTCAGCATTTCCTCTTGACGTAATTCTACCAATATCGACACTTGCCGCCGGATCGACATCATGAACATCATCTGAGGAATGCTCTCATGCTGCGAATGTCCGCCAAGGAAATGAGTTCGTTACTAAAGTATTCGGGGCTGTATCTCTTCGTCGGTTTCCTTCTCGCGGCATCAGGATTTTGTTTTCTGCAAATCGGGCAGTTCAGCGGCACGATGGCGATGTTCTTGGGAGCTTGTGTCGTTGCTTTTGACGATTGGGCCTCGGAACGGGACCGCTGGAAAGTCACGTCCATTTTCTTGGTGTTCGGCGTCGTCGCATATATCGTGTTTGCCATTGCTCAGATTCAGGGTATGCTCAAACCGCCAAACGCGAATCCCATCCTCGTTGCAATCGACATTGCCATCGCGACGGCGATCGCCTGGAAGACTCTGCGGTTCCTGTCGACAATTACGTGCGTCAACTGGAATGTGACTCGCAATATGCCGCTCGAAACAATTTCGTCCGGCGCTGCCTAGGTTCTGCCGACCGACAACCTTTCTCGGTACAGGCAAATTCCGCATTCGATCTATTGGCGTCGCTCGTGACGCCTGAGTTTGTATGATGCGATTGCTGGAGTTTTTTTCGGGCCGGGGCGTTTCGGAATATGTTGAGGGACGATCGCGTCGATCCTAGTTTGCTCCCGGCGTGAATTCGCAGAGTTGAACAGAATGATTGTCGAGTGTCCCCATTGTCATACACGCGTCGAACCGACTGTTGACGAGGAATGTCCATCGTGCCGGAAGAACGTGCTCGACAATTCGGACGCTGACTTGTCCAAGACTTCGATGAGCATCGCTCATTCGACTAAATTGCCACAGGTCTGCCATTCATGTGCCATACCGACGGACCGCTATGTTGTCGTGAAGCAGAGTTTCGGAGCAACCGAAATGTCCGCCGTCCGGCGGGTGTTGTCGATGCTGGTTGCCGTGGTCTTTGGCTTGTTCAATTTGGACAATGATTCACAACGCGAAAGACGACGGCGCGACAATGTTCGCGTCCGTGTTCCGCAGTGCCAGACGTGTTCGTCCAATGGACCGCCACAACCGATGTCGGTAAATTCCGAGACCTACCATTTAACATTGTTGGTTGATCGCCGTTTCAAACAGTTCGTTGAAAGTGAATCGGCATAGAGTGCATGCTGCCGGTTTCGTTGAAATCTGTCGGCGAAATCTCGATGCCGCGGGTGAAGGAATCGATGCTGCGTATAAGCCGCTTTGTCATCTTGTTAAATGTTCTTGTCTTCTCAATTCAATTGTGACACGGCCTGAAATGACGCAATGGCAAACGTTACTCTCTCTTGATTCTGCCCGCCAACCTGATTCTGGTGATTGTGAAGCACTTGCGAATGCAATCCGATCAGGAGCCGACTTGCGAGTCGGCACGGCGTTCCGGCATAACGAACACATCGACCCAAACTCGGACCGAGATGAACTGATCCGCGAAGTGATGGATTTCCGGATCACTTATCTGATCGAAGACCACTGGGTCGCCGGGATCGAAAACCTGCGCGTGCCGGTCGCTCTGCCCGACGGGTTCGGGCCGCGCGAATCGATGTCGTTTTTCCTTTACAACCAAGATGGACACCAAGCCATCGCCCGCCCGTTCCTCGACGAACGTCCGGCAACGGGCCAGCCCGGTATTTCACCGGTTAACGAATGGCTGTCAATGCCGAAGTACCACGAGTTGGACAGTTTCGACGCCGAAACGAATGCCCCGAGCAGCAACTTTGTCTACGACTTCGAGTACTTTCGATTCATGGTCCGATCGGGCTGGAATGAGGTCTTGTCTCATGATGCCGATGGCACGGTGATTCGCGGAGATGTAAGCGATCTGGCCGACGCGTTCGTCTCAGGCGCCGAAGTGAAAGTCGCCGTGCGTGGACTGTGCGACGATCTGGCCGGCGGCGATACCGCGGCAATTGACCACGAAGTCTTCATTCACGTCGGAGCCTGCTACTACTACACCCAGCAGCAGTTATTTCTCGCGTCCGCCAACCCCGTCGTCCGCACAAGACCATCGATTCCGCTGGGATACCGCAGCCAAGGCTGGGATTTCGGCTGGCTGATGCCACGCACGGATGGCCATGTGGCTCGCTGGCTGTGCGATCCCTACACGCTGAAGTTTCGGCGGGACGCACAACGTCACGCGATGCGCTGGTTCATCAACATTTCGGAGACCCTTGGAGGGTTTACAGAATGATTCATCGGTGCTTGCCGTCCGCCAATGACCACCCGTTCTGATGCAGATGCGATAGCCCCGCGTCATACTGCCGCTCGATCTCGTCCAGCGGCATGTCGAAGTATTCGAACTCGGTCGTGACATCTGCGTCGTAGCCAATCCGATCGAGAGCCTGGCCAAAGACGGCAAAGTCCACGACGCCCAATCCCGGTGTGAGGGTGAGGTTGTAAATTGGATTAGGCGAAAGCGCGGGTCGTTTAAATTTTCGGTCCAGCTCGACGGTTGAACGAGGCACGGAATCGCGCAGATGGATATGGCGGAGCCGATGGCCGACGCGGTCGAGAAAGGCGTCCAAATCGTATCCGATCACGCCCCAGTGACTGCTATCGATGAGGAGCCCGACGTTGGGTTGATCAAGCTGCTCCAGCAAGGTGATGACCGAGGCGCAATCGTGGTGGACCAGTTGCATATGAGGCATTTCCAGCAGCATCGTCATGCCTTGCCGTGAGGCGTACTCGGCAAGTTGGGCGTAGACATCGGATGCGATCTTTCTCTCTTCGGACAGATCGCCGCCTTCGAGATGGCTCCCGAAATGCATGGTCATCATCGGAATGTCCACGGCTTGCGCATCACCAATCTTGATCTTGTATGCTTCAAGCCACTCCGCGATCGAGGCATCGTCGTAGGAGCGACCGACAGCCCCGCTCCAGTTCAGCGCGATCGGTGTCAGCCCGTAGTCCGCGAGCATGGATCTCAGCTCGGCC
>CAUZVF010000076.1:0-10777 GCA_963582955.1 Planctomycetota bacterium | reverse complement strand
GATACGGCTGGGAAACGTCATTATCCTGACGGGATCCCCGCCTTCCGATGACAGCCTCCAAATCTCCGCCCGCGGCCCATCGTTGCCACCCTGTTGGCCTCTGACATCCATCGTTTTCACGAAAACGACTGACTGACCATTGTTTGACAGGGCAAACCGGGCTCTCGAATTTGACGAAGTGAGAAACCTCAATTGGCCGGTCAGCCGGTGATAGCTGGCGATGCCCGTGCCTTTGCCTGGGACAGCGAACAGTCCGAAGATTTGTCGGTTGTCGGGATGAAAATACAATTTGCCCGAAGCCGTCACCCGTTTGGCTATCGGAATGGGATTGCCTGTATTTGCATCGATGATCCGCAGATTGCCCGAACGCATGTTGTTGGAATTCACATAGGCAATTTGCTTTCCATCCGGCGACCAGGCGGGTTCGATGTCGTATCCCGCCGCTTCGGTCAGCCGAACCATCGTGCCGCCAGTTTTCAAAGTTGTCTCACACGGCAGTTTCCAGATGGCGCCTTGGTACGAAAACACGGCCGTTCCACCATCGGGTGATAAACGAGGATGAATCGCACCGATCGCGTGGTGAACCGTCGGCTTATTGGAGCCGGGGCCGGCTTTGCGATTGCGTTGCGATCCAACAGCGACAACAACGATCAGGCAAAGTGAAAAAACTGCCAAGAACAAACGATGCATGGCGAATACTCCGTCAACGGCAATTGCCTAAGTTGGGAGCATTCTGTCATAAAGTAGGCTGGCGTTTCCAGGCCGACGAAGCCTTGACCTTTCCTCGCATTGACGAGGATCACGCATTCTGGTCTGCGAGAAGCACATTGGCGTCTTGGAAAAGACAATCGAGTCGTTGCGATTGAAGGCGCCAAGGAAGCCGCGGGACCGCCGCGTGCGGGAAATCCACACGCCGGCAAAATTGAGGAATTGACCTCATGGCGAAAACGGTCAGGGAGTGGCAAAGGCCACTCCCTATACCCGCTGAATCATCCGTGTTAGGACCGCAGCTTCGCGACGGACTCGCGGACGACCTTCAGGCAGACCTCGATGTCGGAAAGCGGGTTGTCCTTATTCTCTTCGTATTCCAGTGACATGCAGTACTTGTAGTTGAGCTTTCGCAGTTCCTTCAGGCAGCCGACGACGTCCAAATCGCCTTCACCGAGAATTCTCGGATGCTTCTTACGATTCCCACCTTTGGTGACGGTCAAGAAGTCTTTCAGATGCACGCCGAAGACTCGCTTGCCAAATCGCTGAATGGCCTCGACGGGTTCTTCATCGCTTCGCAGATAGTGGCCGGTATCGACACAAGCTCCGATTTTCGGATGGCGGTCCTTGACCATTGTTTCGACATCCGAAATCTTGTCGTACAGAGCTTTCGGTCCGTGATTGTGAATTGCGATCGCGATGTCGTATTCCTCAACCATTTTGTCGAGCAAATCGAACGTCGCTTTATTCTTTTTCGGATTGGCGCTGATGGAAACGATGCCCATCGCTTTGGCGAAATCGAATGCCTGGCGTGCCTTGGTTTCGTTGGCGTCGAAACCGAGGACGCCATACGCCATTAACTTCACGCCGGCACTCTTTAACAGCAATTTTTGTTCGGCGACGTGTTTGGGCAAGGTTCCCATCGGAATGTGACGCGGATACGCTTCCCAGAATTTCAGGCCGAGTTTTTTTGTGTGGGCGAGCGCCGTTTTCGCATCGAATCCTCGCAGCGAATAACTCTGGATTCCCATCTTGAATCCGCCGTAAGCGTCTTTCGCGGAATCCGCGAATGTCGATGTTGATTGGGCCAGGCCAAAAAGCGTGGCACCGGCCGCCGAAGTCTTTAGAAAAGTTCGTCGGTTTATTTCGGTTCGAAGAATTGTCATGCGGATGTCTCCAGGGGGTTCGATGAATTGTCCGGGGAGTTTGAGTTGAGCCGTATTTTGAAAAATCTCTTTCGCACACGAATGACAGGCAAGACGCACGGATGGAAACTCGTGGAGTTGCTTTTTTGCACGACACGTTGATGATTCTGATCCGTGTCAGAAAGAGCGAGTATACACATTGGAAACCGGACTATTCGAGTTCGCCGAGAAAAATTAAAATTCGACCGCATTGAACGATGGCCGGTTGCCGATCAAAGTATCTGTCAGAAAAATCAAATCTTGCGTTTGATCCGTCGGAGGTTCCAAACCATTAGCGCGGGTCGGAATCAGCTAGGGTGAGTGCTTGCACTACCCGATTCTCGCCCTTCTCGCAGCGACTCCACCGTCGCAATCCGCGTGAGATTTGACCATCATAGCCGCAGCGCCTGGAATTTCCGGGGCTGCGGTTTTTCTTTTGGTTTCGGCGACCATTCCCAGTAATCTAGGATGAGATGTTTGGCGAGCAAGCTTGATGACCTCGCCGGCTGTCTTGTCGTTACGCGAGATTTGTGATGTCTTGTCGTTCTATTGACTTATTGAGAATCCGAACTTCATTAAACAAATCACGGCTTGCAGGTACTCAATTCTCGTGTCGTACTGTTGGCTCGTTGTATCGCCGGGTGGAATCTGAAATGTTGCTGTTTGCATGTTTTGACAACCGTGGGTGCCGGGCGCGGGCGTTTGTCCTGCCGTGTGTATTCTCACTCTTAATGTTGTCGATGGCGACTGCGGCTGACAATAACCGCATTGAGACTCTCGAATACGAGACGGTTCCGTCGACTTTTCTCAAAGGATCGGCCGAGGTGTGGGATGCCGCGATTTCTCCAAACGGAGACCTCGTGGCGACGGCGTACGCAAATGGGTCCGTGATGCTGCATGACACGGGTTCACGCCAACTGAAACGGCTTGTCGCCTGCCACGAAGATTCCGTCACTCGTCTCTCTTTTTCACTGAATGGAAAACGACTGGCGACTGCCAGCTATGATCAATCGGTAAAGATTTGGGAGATGCCGGAATTCCGATTGTTGGCAACTTCAACGAATCACAAGAACCGAGTGGTCTCGGTTGTGTTTTCACCAGATGGCGAAACCGTCGCATCGTGTGGTTACGACGGAACGATTCAGATTTGGAATCCGACGACGAATGACAATGCGGGGGCGCTGAAAGGACACCAGTCGCCGGTCAGGTCGATCGCTTTCTCGTTAGACGGTGAGAAGCTGGCGTCGGGTAGTGACGACGGCGTGATTCGATTGTGGCACGTTGCGAATCGGAAGCAAACAAGCGAACTCAACGGACATGCCGGACGTGTTCGCGGAGTTGCCTTTGCCCCAAACGGCAAATCGTTGGCCAGTATCGGAGAAGATGGAACGATCCGGTTTTGGGATCTTCAGGCCGCCGACAAACCCGCTCGAGTTATTCAAAACGGTTCGATGATGTGGAGTCTCGCGTTTTCACCGAATGGCACTACGCTCGCAACTGGGGATTTTGAAGGTGGGATCCAATTGTGGGACACAAAGTCCGGTGACCGATTGACAAATCTTGATGGTCATTCCGATTCCGTGAGTTCCCTCTCGTTTTCTCGCGATGCAAAATCGTTGTACAGCGGAAGTTTCGACGGCAGTGTCAACGTCTGGCGTGCAAAGCTGCCGGCACAATCTCCGGTGGCGCGGATGACAATCGCCTCGGGCAAGGTCTGGGCGACGGCCATGTCTCCCGATGGTAAGACGATTGCCGTCGCGGGGCGGGGCGGATTTGGTGAATTATGGAGCCTTGAATCAGGTCGCCTGTTGCGGAAACTTGGAACACATCCCGCGACCGTTGATTGCATCGAATTCTCGAACGATGGCAAGCTGATTGCGACGGCGGGCTGGCGAGACGAAAGCATCCTTGTCTGGAAGGCCGAAAACGGTGACTTGAAGAAGACGTTCAAAGCCGGCGGCAATGTCCGAGCTGTTGCGTTTTCACCTGACGGCAACCACTTGGCGGCGGGAACGGAAACGAAACAGCTAATTGTCTGGAACCTGAACAGCGACAAGCCGGTTTCAAAGGTGACAGCACATCAGTTGCCAGTTTACGATGTCTCGTATTCTCCGAATGGGAAGATGATCGCCACGTGTAGCGGCGATTGGACAATGCCGAAGCCGGGACGTGTCAAGCTGTGGAAGGCCGATTCGCGGATCGAGATCGCTCGATATGAAGGACACGCAACCGCCGTCCGCTCGGCAATCTTTCAAAGCGACGGCCGGTATCTGGCTTCCACGTCTGAGGACGGTATCCTGAAGATTTGGGATGTCCAAACCCACGCGGAATTTGCAACTCTTCAGAATTCGGACGGGGCACGTTCGATTGCGTTTTCGAAAAACGGAAATCTGTTGGCAGCGGGGCTGCGCGACGGTTCGGTTAACATCTGGGACGTCGAAGCCGGGAAGGTTGTGCGACGGTTACGAGGTAGCGACGATGTGTTTTCACTTCGATTCACTCTGGACGGTTCGGTAATCGTTGTCGCTGATGGACAGAAACAAGTTCTCTTTTGGGATGTGTCGGACTTGAACCCAGGACCGACAGCGCAACTTGTCAAAAAATGGTCAACAACCGAATGAAGTTGTTCATAACTCCTCGAATCAAATTGGTAGCGCTATTGATGGCATCGATCGCGTTGATGGCTGCCGTAAGTTTGGCCGCGGACGAAAACGCATCAGAGGCGACTCAATCTCAGAAAAAAGACGATGTTCAAGCGTTGGCTGACGGCATTGATAAGTTAATTGCCGCGGATTGGAAAGCCAGCCAAGTCACTCCCGTGAATGTGGCCGATGATGCCGAGTTCATGCGGCGCGTCTATCTGGATGTCGCCGGAAAGATCCCGGCGGTCGCGGACGCTCGAGATTTTCTGGACGACAAAACTGCCGGCAAGCACCGACGCCTCGTTGACCGGCTGTTGGATGGTCCGAACTATGTTGCGAACTCCACCAACCTTTGGCGGACCGTTTTGATGCCCGAGGCGGACAGCGATTTGCAGATTCGTTTCTTGCTGCCAGGCTTCGAGGCATGGCTGCGGAGGCGACTCACGGCGGATGTTGCTTACGATGACATCGTGCGCGAGATTCTGACGACTCCGTTACAACGAGCAAACCCCTACGCGACGAGCGGCAATGTGAGTCCCATTGCCTTCTATCAGGCCAAAGAGACAAAACCCGAGAATCTGGCAGCGGCCACTTCGCGGATGTTTCTGGGAATCAGAATTGAGTGCGCGCAATGCCATGACCATCCTTTTGATCAATGGAAACGTGAGGATTTTTGGGGTTATGCGACGTTCTTTGCGGCCATGCAACGCCGGCCGTCCAACAACGGCTTTTTCGGCCAGTTGCAGGAACTCTTTTCACGCCGCCGACTGCGGATTCCCTATACCGGCGAGACTGTCAGTGCCACGTTTCTGAACGGGCAGAAAGCCCGCATTCCATCTGGCAGCAGTGCCCGGATCACGCTCGCAAACTGGATTACGGCGAAGGACAATCCGTACTTCGCCCGCACGGCCGCGAATCGTCTGTGGGGTCATTTTTTTGGCACGGGCATCGTTGATCCGGTCGACGATTTTTCGGAAAGCAATCCGCCCAGCCATCCGGAATTGCTAGATGTGTTGGCAGAGCAATTGGTGTCACATGACTTTGATCTGAAATTCCTGATCCGTGCGATCACGGCCAGCCGCACGTACCAATTGACGAGCGCGATCCAGCCCGGCAAGCCGACAGATGATGTGCGGTTGTTCTCCCGCATGGCTGAGAAAGGACTTACGGCCGAGCAGTTGTATGACAGCATTGCGCAGGCTGTTGGACTCCATGAGACCTTTGATGCGAATGCCCGGGCGCGGTTTGGCCAAACATCGCGCGGTGAATTCATTGAAAGATTCACTGACATCCGCAGTAAGCCGACCGAGCGCCAAACGACGGTGCTGCAGGCGTTGTCGCTGATGAATGGTCAGCTCGTCCATAACGCGACTCAACTGAATACCAGCAAGACGCTCGCGTCGATCGTCGAATTTCCACGGTTCGATACATCCCAGCGCATCGAGGCACTGTTTCTCGCGACACTTAGTCGAAAACCACGCGCTGCCGAGTTGGCACGTTTTGTGACGTACGTTGATTTGGATGCAACTAAGGACGACAGCAAACAGGCGTTGAGCGACGTGTTTTGGGCACTGCTCAACAGCAGCGAGTTTTCATCAAATCATTGAATCGTCTCATGTTGGAATCGCAGCCGAAGCGTCGGAGCCGGAAAATCATTTGCGGTCACGCTCGAATCGAGGAGATTCTATATTGAATTTCCGAGTTCTTCTTTTCGCAGTCATGACGATGGGTCTGTCGGCTCGTGCGGCCGATGTTGCCACAACTCACGAAAATGTGACTGCATCAACTTGTATCCGCGACGTCATCTACTTTCACAATAGTTATACTGTTTTTCTGCGTTTGCATATCGAAGTTGACGGATCGAGTTTTGACGTTCGTTGGCGGAAACAGATGCGAACACTGTTCAACAAAGCCGACGCCGACCATGACGGCCGATTGACGCCTGACGAAATCCGGCAGGCGACCAATTCGTCGAAATCTTCGAAACCGAGTGAGATGACGGATGTTCTGCGCCTTTCTGGTCTGTGGACGGCCGACAAAGATCCGTTCGACAAAGCGATTAGTTTCACGGAACTGATCCAGTTGATGATCAGCCGGCAACTCGGGCCATTTCAGCCTCTTGACAGCGGCAGCGTGGCTAATCGCAGACGTTTGTCGAGCAATACCGCCGGTATCGTGTTGTTCGATCTTTTGGATCGCAACAAGGACCGTAAACTGTCGACAGACGAGTTTGCCCGGGCGAGCGAATCGTTGCGCCGCCGAGACATCGACGACGATGGAACATTCAGTATTGGCGAACTGTCGGCAACGGCGGACACAGTCCCAAGAGGCAATGCGCGACAACCGGTCCAATCCGCCCGCCCGTTCGAAGTCTTGATTCCGGGGACATCACCCATCGCGGTCTTACGGGAAATGATGCGTCGATCAACGAAAAACCCTGGTAGCGGGAAAGCGTCTCAGCTTGAGCCGCGATTTGGATCGATTTGATCTGGGACTTGAGCCAGATGTGTTTTCCAAATTTGACGCAGATGATGATGGCAGGTTGGAAACCGATGAACTCAGGCGATTGCTGAAAGATCCGCCACCGACTCTGGAATTGATCATTCGGATTGGCCGCAAAGCGGAATCGCTTCGGATGGTGGAGGTTGTTGCTTCGGCTGAAAAGACGTCAGTCGCCGTTCGCCGATCGGCAGGCGGCTTAGTCAGCATCGTTGTGGATGACGTGCAAATCGAGATTGGCGAATCGTCTTCCGATAGCGAAACCGCGCGGCAGTCTCTACTCTCACAGTTCGCCAACGCGGATCGAGACAACAACAATTACTTGGACGAGAAGGAAGTCGAACGATACCGGGTATTCGTTGCGTCGTTCGACGAATTCGACCGAGATGGCGATGGAAAGATATTCGAGCAAGAATTGACGGCTGCGATCGACAACCAAACCGAAGCGGCCCAAAGCCGAATTCGGATGGCAGTCCACAATCGTGGTCGCGACTTGTTCGAAGTCATTGACGCCGACCACAATGGACGGCTGAGCCGGCGAGAATTTTCGCAAGCGGCAGCCCGCATCGAGTTGTGGGACAATAACGCAGACGGTGAAGTGTCTGAAGCCGAAGTGCCGCAACTGTATCAAATATCGCTTGGGCCGGGTCAGCCGGTGTTTCGTGGATTGCGAATATCGGCACCGGGTTCAATGGGAATCGCGCAAGGCGTATCAAAACGCAAAGGCCCTAAATGGTTTCGACGGATGGACCGAAACCAGGACGGGGAAATCGCGTGGCGTGAATTCTTTGGGACTCGATCCGAGTTCGGCAAGATCGACCGAAATTCCGACGGCGCGATCGACCCGTTGGAAGCTGAGAAACTGAAGCCGAAACAGTAATTCATATCATAGACCGTTCAATTTCAACTTGGGAGCACATCAAGATGTCACAACGTCAAGCAAGGATTTCATGGGGATTGTTGGCAGCCGTTTGCCTCGGCATTTGTCTGACTCTGTCGATTGCACGCGGCCAGAATCAGAAGTCGCGTCCGGCCGAAGAGTTTCTCCCGAAAAACACCGTTTTGTTCGCGGGACAAGATGGAGCTGCCAAGCACAAACGAGCGTGGGAAAACACGGCAGCACACGAGGCGATGTATGACTCTGGGATGGTCGCCGTACTCGAGAAAATCGTTGAATTCATAACGCAGCAAGTCGGTGATGCCGGCGACCCACAGTTCGAAGAAGCGATGAAACACTTGGAAGACCACGGCCTATCGCTGGCGATTTCAATTCCGAATCCGCCTAGTCCACCGTTACCGCAGGTGACGCTCGTGTTTCACGACGCCGCGAAGTACGAGCCGCTGCTCAACAACGCGATTAACAATCTGAGTTTGATCGTGGGCGTTCAATTTGAAGAGCGAGACGTGAAGTCTCGAACGGTGACGAGCGCGGTCATTCCAAACACGCCTGGAATCGAGGTTGGCTTCTGGGCCGAAGGCGGGCACCTGATCGTCGTCGCCGGAATGAACGCCGTCAACAACGGAATCGCGGTGGCTGATAGTGATGCTCCGAATATCACCAGTAACGACATCTGGAAAAAGTACCGGCACTCGAAAGCCGACTTCGAAGCCACGACTGTCACTTGGTTGGATTTCGCCACAATACGCAACAAGTTTGGTCAGATGCCGTTGCCGATTCCCACGCAACAGCCACGTACGATCAACGACGTTTTGAAAGTTTGGGGATTCCACAACGTCGGGACAGTGGCGTACCAATATGGATACAAAGGCCGGTCGCTGTGGTCAGAAACGACCGTGGAAGTTGACGGCCGGCGAACAGGACTCTTGAGCCTTGCCGACCAGAAACCGATGACCCTGCAAGACCTACCGCCGCTCCCCGCCGCGACGAGTGGCTTTCACGCAGTCAGATTTGATCAATCCAAGTTTTACGAAACCGCGACAAAGATGGTTCGAGACGCCGCGGCATTCGCCCCACCAGAGGTTGCCGCACAAGTTGAAGGAGTCCTTTCGAATCTGCCGCAGATCATTGGATTCGATCCGGCCACCGACCTGTTCGATCCGTTGGGCGATGTGATTTGCATGTTCGCCGATCCCGATCAGGGATTTCTTGGCACCGGAATGGGCGTCGCCATCAAGGTTGACGATGCGGAAAAACTCTCACAGACGATTGACCGGTTGTTGGAGATGGCCAGCCAAGCAGCGGGAGACGTATTCGGCATCCGACGCGTAAAAAAGCACGGGCGTGAAATCATTTTGTTCGAATTCAATCAAGAGGCTCAAATCGGTGCGCTGGCGATTGATGACGACTGGTTGATCTTTGGTCTGTTACCACAATCGGTGGAAGCGTTCTTGTTGCGATTGGACGGAAAGCTGCCGGCATGGAAGCCGACCGAGTTGCAGGCCAAAGCATTTTCCGAAGTTCCGCGAGAATTTACGTCGATTTCGATGGGCGATCCCCGCGTTGCTTGGCGAGCGTTAATTAAGTTGGCTCCCGCGGCGTTGATTGGCGGACAGGTCGCGTTGAAAGAAAGCGGACTCGTTCCTCGCGATATGGTCTTGCCCATCACGCTGGCCGACATCCCGCCCGCCGAATTGGTCGTCAAGCCGCTGTATCCGAATGTCACGGTCCAAACGGTCGACGATGAAGGCATTCACACCACCACACGTCAATCACTGCCGGGAATCCCCCTCATTAGCGGCATTGGCGATGGACAAGGCATCGTCACAGTGGCCATTCTGACAGCGTTGATCTTGCCGGCCATACAGCAGGCCCGCGAAGCCGCGCGCAGGACGCAATCACGGAACAACTTGAAAATGATGGGTATCGGACTTCATAACTACCACGATGTCAACGGCCGGTTGCCTCAAGGAACTCATCCCAACGAGAAGCTGAAACCGAACAAGCGGATAAGCTGGGTAGCATCGTTTCTTCCTTACCTTGACGAACAAGCTCTGTCGGATGCGATCGACTTCGACGAATCCTGGGACGACAAGGCAAATGAGATGGCAGCAAGCAAACAAGTTCGCTTACTCCTTCACCCGAGTAATCCCAGAACGCGCGATGGAGACGGCAACGGCGTGACACATTACGTCGGAATCGCGGGACTCGGCAAAGATGCCGCGAAATTGCCGGTGACGAACAAACGCGCGGGGATGTTTGGTTTTGACCGCAAAACGACTTTCCGTGACGTCACTGACGGCAATTCGAACACACTCATGATCAGCGAAGCCAGCAAAGACTTCGGCCCGTGGATCTCGGGAGGTAACGCGACGCTGCGTTCGCTCACGAAAAAGCCCTACATCAATGGCCCCGACGGGATCGGCGGTCCCTCGCCCGGTGGCTGTCAAGTGTTATTTGGAGACGGGAGAGTCCGGTTTATTAGCGAACATATTGATCCCGAGCTATTCGAAGGAATGAGCACAATTGCCGGTGGCGAGATCATTGGCGCATTCTGATCAGCATCACATTCACGCTCGGTTGCGGCGTTGAATGATCCCCGACAATCCTTACCGCGGCGATGTTTCATTCATGAAACATCGCCGCGATTTTTGTGGGAGATCGTCAACGTCGGGCTTCGAGACTGAGACGGTCAAAAACCTTTCGATGTGCACAAGCTGGTTCACAACTGCTAATTACGCCGTGAATCGATAAGTGGGCCTGATTGCCAACGCTTGGAACGTGGTTTGCGAATTCGTACTTAGCGAAGAACCAATTCCCTCGGCCGAACATGTTGCGCGACTAGG
>CAUZVF010000075.1:0-10818 GCA_963582955.1 Planctomycetota bacterium | reverse complement strand
CATCGACCAGGCCATGTCACGAAAGCGTCCCAGGCTGCGGCCGGCTTGGTTCTCTTCAAAGTTTCGGACTTCGGTTTCGAGCTGATCGAGCAAACTGCGGCGTCGGTCCAGCCGGTCGAGTGTCAATTCGGGACGCAACCGCGCCGATTTCGCAATCTTCAGGCGGCTTTCGGGAGTAATTCCCAGAAAAGGATCCTCGACGACGACGTCCTTCCGCCGGAAGAACGACGCGCGTTTTACTTTCTTTGTCGGCTTCCCGTCGAATTCCGTCCATACCGGATCGTAGCCGTGACCGAGAAATGCTCCGTAGGGTCCCGAGCGGCGGAAGATGGGCGAATACGTGCTGAAACGAAACGGAACACCAATGTTCCGCGGCACGTCGGGCACGTCGTGGGGATGTTTCTGGTCTTCCAGGTAGTCGAGCACGCTGCCGAAGAAGGGGTGATGCCGGCTGTCTTGGGGATTCGTCTCGCTCGGAAAATTAACAGCCGGATATCCCGTCATCGTGTAGAGATTCGAATGGTTGTTGTACTTGTGCGTCATCGACCGCACGATCGCCATGCGATCCATGACTTTGGCGAGCTTCGGCAGTCCGTCACAAATCGAGATACCCGGTACAGCCGTGTCGATCGCGGACATTTCGCCACGAATCTCGGCCGGAGCTTCCGGCTTGGGATCCCACGTTTCGAACTGAGTCGCCGCGCCCTGCAGATACAGCAACATGATCTGCTTCGCGCGACCGAAACCCGGTAGGCCGCTGTTGTTACCGGCCTGCAGTGATTGCAGTCTCAGCAGTTCAGGCAGGCTCAGCGACATTCCGCCCAATCCGCCGATGCGCATAGCCTCGCGACGGTTGAGCGTTTGGTGGAACGGATTCAGCGAACCCAAGATGCGGAGCACCTGGTATCTCCCGAACTGCAGGTCGTTTGGAATTCGGACACGGGTACTTGTCAGTATAAATGAGGCAATCAGCGTGCAACAAGTAATATTAAGAGGCTGGATGGCAGAAAAATGTGGGCAGGAAAATGGCGCCGGAGAATTCAATTCTTCCGTGCTTTCTTCAACGTCGTCATGTATTCAACCACGTTGACCAATTCTTCTTCCGTCATCAGCTTTTGGATATCCGCCGGCATAATTGAAGTATTCTGTTTGACGATTTCGTCGATGTCGTCTTTCTTGAATGTGCGGGCGATCGCGTCTGCGCCTTTGATCGTGACGGAATCGGCGGTGTCATTGATTTTTAGGCCGGTGGCCGTGTTGCCGTCTGACAGGACGACAATGTAATTCTCGTAGTTGTGACTGATGCCGGCGCTGGGGAAGATGATCGATTCCCAGAAGGCCTGACGGCTCAGCTTTTTACCGATTTCGGAAAGGTCGGGGCCGACCTCTTTGCCTTCGCCGTTGACTTTGTGGCACTTGGCACAGGTGCCCGTTGTGTTGAACATGACTTTGCCCTTGGCGACGTTTCCTTTGCGTTTCATGAGTTCGCCAATCGGCGGCAACGGCTTTTGGTTTTTTGACGGCGGAAGTGGGAACAGCTTGACGGCCTCAGCCCGAATGTCTTTTTGAGTCGAGGAATGCAATTTCGACGCCACCGCCGGAATCAGGACCTTGTCGAGTTTGTTGCTTTTGACCAGCGCCAGCATCCGTTGTGCTCCGTTCTTGGACGCGGCGGTCGCACGTGCGGATGCGCGGCGTAGCTCGGTTGGTGCGTCTTTGTCGTTGATGATGGGAAGCAGAAGACCGGAGGCACGTCCGTCGCCGGATACTTCCAGCACGCGTGCGGTAGCGATTCCCGTTTCGGGTTTCTCGCTGCGCAGCGAACGGCTGATCAGTTCGCCTTGCCCCTTTTGCAACAGGGTGCGTATCGCGTCCACGCCGAGTTGCTCGTCCGGGCGAGCGACGGCCAGCTCGAGCAATTCCGGATATCGATCCGCCATCGCAAACTTGTCGACCAGCGTTACAAACAGCGACGTGCCGTTGGCCTTGTCGAGCATTTTGTTGAGGGTCTCGACACCGCCATCTTTCTTTGTGATGTCGAAACTTCCCAGACGATTAACGGCTTCAGTATTGACGAATTGGGCTCGTTGCTCATCGCCTTGCGCCGAGTACTCGAATGCCAGGTCGAATAAGACGTCGTCCTTTGTCTCACCCGATAGAAAATCGAAGGCGCGCATCAGTCGTGGAACGTCGCGAAATGAGAGTCGCTTGCTGGCTATTGCGCCGGCCAAGAGTGTTGGCGTCTTCGAACTACGTGACCGCCAAAGGATATCCAATTGCTTAGCCTGATTAGTTTTTCGCTGATGCAGACGCGATTCCTTTAAGTGTGCTTCAAACGTAAGCAGACAGGCATCCCAGTCGTTGCCGGCTCCAATGCCCAGCGCTTCAAGGTACCAGCGGTCGATTCCGTCGTGTTGAATGGCCAGTTGTGCCCAGAATCGTGCTTTGTCGGAGGAATGCTGGAATCGCAGAGCTATTGCGCACTCGCGACGCACCCGCGGACTGGCGTCGTTGACGAGCTGTGAAACGGCAAGCAGGGGCAGCTGCGAACACGGCACGTCGAACTGCTTGCAGCCTGAGCCAAGCTGAATCATCTCGTCCGAGTTTGCGAACTGTCGGACCGCTCGAAGTGCCGCGATTCGAAGGTCTGGATCGTCGTTCCTGAGTGTGTCAAACGCAGTCGCGAGTCCCGACTCAGGCGTTTTCGCAAGCAGCCAGAACGCTCTCGCACGCATGCGCGGGCTGTCGCTCTCGGCGAGTAGTTTCTGCAGGGCCAGTTCGGCTTTCTCGCCTTCGCCGTGCAGCTTCTGCCAGGCGAGGTACCGCGTGCACAGGTTGGGACTCTGTAGTGCTTCGATTGCGCCGTCGATCGTCGAGACGTCGACTTTGGGAACCGACCACTTCGAACCGCTGGGCGCCACGCGGAACAGCCGGCCGCGCTCGACATCCTGCATGCGATGGCCGCCAACGCCGGGATCGTACCAGTCGGCGATGATCAGTGAGCCATCCGGAGCCACGCACACGTCGGACGGACGGAACCATTTGTCGCGTGTGCCTTCCAAGATCCGTTGGATGTAGGCCGAGTAGCCGGCTCCGTCAGGCTGTGCCGGATAAGCACGGACGACATTGGGTCCGGCATCGCAGTGAATCACTTGATTTCGATAGACTTCCGGCAGCAAGTCGCCTTCATAGACCAAAATTCCCGTGGGCGAGCCAGCTCCGGTTTGTAGCATATTGGGAACGACACCGGGATCGTTCAAATGCCAGTGCTGTAGCGGAATCGACTTCTCAAGATTTGTGCGCGGAGTTTTCCAGCCGGCCCCGGTCAACTCGTCTTTGTAGCCGTAATTGCCGAACTCCATCACAAAGTTGATTCGCGTGCCGCGGTTGCCGTCGTCGTCGTTGTCGCTCTGCCACAGCGTTCCGAACGAATCGACGCTGATTTCCCAATTGTTGCGGAAATTCCAGCCCAACGTTTCGACGTTGCTACCGTCCAGATCACAGCGAAAGACCATGCCTTCTTGATAGGGCTTGCGTTTGTCGTTGACGACGTTGCCGGCCATGTCGACGACTGGCTTGCCATTTTTGTCGAGCAGTTGTTTTCCCGAGTTCCCGAAGTTGAAGTACAGCTTGCCGTCGGGACCGAACACAAAGGCGTGCAGGCCGTGATCGTGATCCGTGCCCGGCATTCCGGTGAACAGCGGCTCTCTGCGATCGGCCTTCAAGTCGCCGTCGTCGTCGTACAGTGAGAAGACTTGGTCGGCACACGAAACGATGACTCGCCACGATTTACCGTCGAGGCCCGGCAGCAGGCACAGGCCATGTCCTTTGTTCAGAATGGGGTCCTGATAAAACACGTGGGTCTTGTCGGCGACTCCGTCAGAATCCGAATCTTCGAGGATCAAGATGCGGTCACCGGCCTCTCTCCCAGCAAAGTCCTTGTTGCGAAAGCGGCGATAGTTGACGACTTCGACAATCCACACGCGTCCCAAGTGGTCGATGTCGATATTGACGGGATTGGCCATCAACGGCTCGGCAGCGAAGATCGACGCTTGCAGCCCCTTGGCCACATCGAGTTGTGCCAATGCGTCTTTCCTGTCGCGGCTGCCAGCGGCGAGGGCACTTGGTGCGAGTCCCGCAAGCGTCGGTTTCGATGTATAGACGGCAAATTGAACGGTCGAACCGCAGCCTTGATTCGTTCCGCCGTTGTCCAATGCGCCCTGCGCTTTGAAATGTGTGTAGCCGGCAGGCACGTCAAACTCGATCAGCGAATTGGCGTGTGTACCGATGCACTTATCGACCGGCTTACCATCAACCGCGGCGGCCCGGCCGACAGCGTTCTTGTTGACGTGGACCTTTCCGTAACTCGTCGATGCGGACTTCCACTTCAGCTCGGTCAAGCTCTTTTCGCCGTCTGGTCCGATCAAACGCGGATTGACCCAATTGGCCCAGTCACAACCGTATCCATCGCCTGCGTCGGTAACAGCAAGAAACAGCTTCTTCGCATTCTTCAATTCGACGCTGATGTCGACGGAGTGGTTGCTTGTGGCCTTGCTAATGACGGCGCTTTGAAAGAGAGCACTCGTCGGCTTCGACTTATCTTTTTTTTTAGCGCCGGGAGTCGCGGCCGGAACGAGAGCCACAGTCTTGCGGCCGTTCCACTCGTCGAGCGTTTTTTGGATGGACTCGAAGTCAAAGTTGGCTTTGGGATCGTAATCTTGATTGGCTTTCAGCTCGTCCAAAGTCACTTCCGCAGCGGAAACTCCGTCTTTGGGAACCTCGGCCTTCGCACACCACACGATGGCGTTCAGCACCAATTTCAGTTGATTGGGATTGCCCCAATTCCAATGGACGTGGCCTCCTGTGAATCCAAATCCACGGCCACCGTCTGGACGATGAGCCGCCCAGCCCATGTGCTGCGGTTCCTTGCGTTCCAAAACGGCTTTGCGGACGTGGGGGTTGTTGTTGTGGGCGTTGTCCGGGCGGGCCAGCGATCCGTCGGGTTTGACCAGAGTGCTGGCCGGAGGCAGCGCCGTCAGAATCGGAATGACATCCTTCATCTCTTTGCGAAACCGCATGTGGTAATACCACTCGTCGTAGACCGCGAACGGTTTGACTCCACTTGTAATCGGATGCTTCGGAAACGACTTGTAATCGGCCGTCCAATGCGGATTCACCGACCAGTTTGGCTCGAAATAGCCGCCAATCCAATTGAGGAACGCCTCGCCGGACGGTCCCTTCGGAACCTCGACGCCGTAATGGATGCAGACGATTCCGACACCTTGTTTCGCGTATCGGTCAACTTGCTGCAGATTTGCGTTCACCATGTGCCGTCCGCCGCCGTCGCAATACATAACAATGCAATCGAAGCCATCGAGATCTTCAGGAATCTTCGGCCAGCCATTGAGGTGCACGACCGTTTTGACGTTGGGCATTGCCTTTTCGAGCTTCCGCGCGAGCAGAATGCTGCCGGCCTTGTGCTCGTGCGATCCGTAACCGTGACTGCGAACGCCAGCGATGAAGGCGACTCGCTTTTGATTGGCGGCCGAGTTTTGAGACGTTTTTTTCTCGCCCTTCAGATGCTTGATCCGGATCTTGCGGAACTGCACCTTCATCGGCGGGCCGGCGTGCAGTTGCAGGGCAAGCAGCCCCTTCGTCAGCCGGCGTTTGTCATTGTCAGTCAACTCTGACATCTTCACGCCGTTAATCTTGTGAACGCAATGATTGCCCTTCGCGATGATGTGGTATTTGTTCCAGTCTTCATGCTTGATCTTTTTCTGCAACTCGGCCGAGTCACCAAACCGTTTGACAGTCTTCTTGCCGTCCGCGTCGTAGCTGGTATGCGTCCCGCGACCGGCGAGAATGCCGCGCCCGGTTCGTTCGCCGTAGTTGATCCCCGAGTACGTGGTCCCGGCCTCAAAGTCGGCCTGGTAACCGCCAATGACCCACTTCTTGTCCTTGACCTCAAAGCTGCGGTATTGAATCCCGGAGTTGCCGCCGACCATCCTGTATTCCAACTTCAATTCAAAATCGGCCAACTCACCACCACGCCAGATGATGAATGTGTTGCCTTTGGTAGGTTTTTCTTTCGTGGTCTGGCCAGTAATCGTGCCTTCCTCCACTCGCCAAAGGCCCGGGTTGCCGTCCCAGTTCTTCAGCGACTTGCCGTCGAAAATGGATTTGAAGCCTTTTTCTTTCTTACCGTCGTTCTTGTCGTCGGCGCTGCCGCGGTTCACGAAGAACAAAACAGAAAGAGCAATTACGACAAGAGCTGAAATGTTTGGGAGCCGGGATGAGAGGTTCATTGTCGCTTCCTGATTATGAGTCAATCGGTGTGGATGTTTCGCTGCAAATTGATCGCATCTCATTCTAAAGCGCCCAAGGCTTGACGAAAAGCGCGTGGGGGGTGGGATGCAACACAACGGCTAAAGTATCTGTTTAGCAACACGGGGCAGGCTCGTAGCGGAGAGCGTTAGCCCGGATTATTCAGGCGAGCGGTGGGCGTCAGCCCGGCGGTTCCAGAATCGCCGCTTGAAACCGGTCGGCTTACGCCAACCGCTCGCCAACAGAGTGTTTTTTGATCGTGTGATGAAAACATCGTGATATTCACGAGATACGCCTAATCTCGGCCGATCCGTGAATAATCCGGTTCCGAACCGTCGCACAGTCGCGACACTTTTAGTCGCTCGGTCAACATTAGTCGCAATGTGAGCTGCCTGTTACGCGCCTTTACTGAGGTCGGGCGACAAAGTCTGCTGCATCAACGCAGCGATTTTGCGAGAATCGTCGTCATCGGCTTCACCCAGCACACCAATCACCTTTTGTCGCCGTTCGACTGTGTGGTTTTGACTCAGTTTCCACTTGCCTTCGATGCGTGTGACCAAGATCTCGAAGCCGACGATCTGTTGCACAAGTGCGTGGATGAAATCACCCGACAGTGTATCGAGTACCCAAGGCTGCGGCATCGATTTCTCGTAGGTGTCGACGTAGTCGCGGACGATGCCAATCAACGATTCCTCGTCGTCAATGATTTGCAGCGTGCCGTAAACGTGAACGGCCACATAATTCCAAGTCGGGACAACTTTGTCGCTTTCATACCAAGTTGGAGAAATGTAGGCATGTGGCCCGGAAAAGACGACAAGCACATCGCCGGCCGCATCAATCCACTGTGGATTGGCGCGCGCCATGTGTCCGATCAATCGTCCGTGGTCGCCAGTTTCGCGATCCACTAAAAACGGCAGGTGGCTGACGAAAGGAAGTTCGTCAACTTGCGAAACCAGCATTCCAAAACTGTGTTGTTTAATGAATTCAAACAGCGTGTCCGCATTAGTTTCGCGGAACGAAGAGGGCACGTACATCTCTTTGAGCCTCAATGGTCGCAGTGATCATTGTCGTCGTCACGGTTGATCGCATGATTGATCAACGCGCCGAGCACGTTGCCGACAAAACTGTCATCGTCGTCGTGATGATGATGCCGGCACTTCTTGCAACAACAATCATCGTCGTGGTCATCGAACGAGACACGAAACGCCGGTGAAGAGTTCGATTCACCGGAATCAGCCGCGACACAGCCGATTCCGCACAGGCAACACATCGACAAACAAGAGACGACGAGCTTGGACATGCAACCGGGCTCCTCGAAGAGAAATCGGGGCGGGAGTGTATTTGAAGCCGTGAGACACGGCAACGCTGAATCCGCCGGATTCCAATGAGGGGTTCACGCGATGGTGCGAGTTGTGGTACGACCTGTTTTGAAAGTTGTTACCATTTCTTGCATTTCTAAATCCGCCATTTTCACGGAACATCGCACATGGCAGGTTATCGCGAGCACATTAGCGTCAGCGGAATGTTGGGCGTTGGATACGGTCTGGGTGCGGCGTTTGCATTCGGATTCACTCCCGTGCAGAGCGCCCTGGCAGGGTGTTTGACCGGAGTCGCCGGGATGCTGCCCGATCTCGATTCACAAAGCGGCCGTCCGGTGCGCGAGTTATTTTCGCTGGTCGGTGCTGTCGTTCCCATCGTGCTGATGGAACGCATCGTCGAGTTTGCCGGAAGTCACGAAGGGACGATGCTCGCCAGCATCCTCTTGTACGCCGCGATTCGATTCGGCGGTGCGGCTGTCCTCGGAAAGTTGGCCGTGCATCGAGGAATGTTCCACAGCATTCCCGCTCTGCTGATCGCCGCTCAGATTACATTCCTGTGTTACAAAAGTGACGACCTTCAGGTGAAACTTCTGATGTCCACTGGTGTTGCTTTGGGATTCTTGTCGCACTTGATTCTCGACGAGATGTACAGCGTGGAATGGTCGGGAATCCGCCTGAAGTTGAACAAAGCCGCCGGCAGCGCGGTCAAGATGTTTGGAAAAGGTGTCCGCGCTAACCTGGTCGCGTACGGGCTTTTGGTGTTTGTGACGTACGCCTCCTTGGTCGATGCGGGCCTCGTTCAAATGCAGCACACCGATCAAATCAAACAACTGCTACGCCAAGCCGACCAAGTCGGTCCATCGCACCGCTGATTCAGAGATTTCGCCAGCCGAGAGAATCATGGCTATTCGGCAGGCTCGTCGATGTGCCAAACACAAAAGCGAAGGCCAATCGTGCTGACGATTGCTGGAATGACGAGCCACAAAACTAATGGGACTGTACTCATCAACGGTTCGGCGAGCGAAATATACAACAACAGACACGTTGCTGATATCAACGGAAGAAGAAAGAATACCGTAGCGGCAATCGCCCACCATTTGGCTGCCACTTGGTTCGTGCTCGCTGAGTTCTGTTCTAACTCACTCACAATTCAACAGCCCATCTCAGAAAAAGCGACTGTCCTCTCGACTTCCAACATATCCTAATCGATGATTGGGGGCTTCGGGAATTGGCGGATGCGACTATATCGCTTGTATTCTTCGTAGATATCGCCGCCGTCGATGACACGCGGGTCTCCGGTGTTTCTCAGGTAGTTCTCCATTTTGTGTTGGAGGTTTTTCAACAGTGCGGCGTGCTTCGCATCGTTCGCGAGATTATTGAGGTTACCCGGATCATTCTTCACATCGAACAGTTCAAATTCCGGGCGCTTGTCGATGGCCCAATGGAAGAACTTGGAAAACGATTGCGATTTTCGATGTTCGATCAAGAACGTTTTGGACGGGCAGCCATCGATGTCGTAATAGCCGAACGGGGCTCCTTGGAATCCGGCGGGATCGCCGGCCGGCCAACGGTTGGGGCGGAAGTTTCGGATCAAAAGATAGTCGTGAGTCCTCATACTGCGAATGGGGTAAGTCCAATTGTTCCAGCGCGACGACGAGTGTCGTTCGCGCGCGGAAAAGACCATTTCACGACCGGGATCGATGCGTCCTGATTTTTCGGAACGCAGGATATTCATCAGACTGCGTCCTGGCATCGCACTGGGAACATCCAGTCCGGCAGCTTCCAAAAATGTCGGCGCGTAATCAACGAAGCCGATCAAATCGTCAATCGTCCGCCCACTCTTGACGACAATTGGCCAACGAATGGCCATTGGAGCATGAATGCCGTACTCGTATCCGTTTGCTTTCGCACGAGGAAACGGCATGCCGTTGTCGGCCGTGACGAGGATCAGCGTGTTGTCGAGTTCTCCGCGTTCTTCCAATTCGTGAATCATCCGCCCGAGATGCTGGTCGAAGTGATCGATCTCGGCACAGTAGTCAAGAATGTCGCTGCGAATCTCGGGTGTGTCGGGCAGAAACGGTGGCACGTGAGCGTCTTCCAACTTCTTTCCCATCGTGAGTCCGCGGCCTTTCGCATAGGCGCGATGCGGTTCGCTTGCTCCAAACCAAAAGCAGAATGGTTTGTCTTTCGGCTTCCGTTCGAGGAAGTCTTGAAAGTTGCGCGCGTAATCGGTCTTCGAGATTCCCCGCGGAACTTTTGCCTTGTGTTTGCTGAACACCGGGCCGGCCGGATTACGCGTGCGGCCGCTGACTTTCCAATTGCCTGGTCCCCAACCCTTGCCCGTGTATCCGACAAAATAGCCAGCGTCTTCCAGGATGTCGGGATAAACGCGGTACTTTTTCGGAAACGAACTGGCATGCGTGCCGGCTTGTTCGATTTGCCACGTGTGACGGCCGGTCAGCAACGCCGCCCGGCAAGGACTGCATCCCGGCGACGCACAGAAAGCGTTCGTGAATAGAATTCCCTCACGAGCAATCCGGTCGAACACCGGTGTGTTGGTTGTTTTGTCGCCATAAGCGCTGGCGTAGGGATACGACTGGTCGTCGGAAATTGCGAGAAGGATGTTGGGACGCGATGCCGCCGCCGAAACAGTCGTGTTCATGCAATTTAGCAACAATAAGACGACGACGGCTGTAATTGTTCTTGTTGAGTTGGTTCGATTTATGTTTC
Source organism: Planctomycetota bacterium (assembly GCA_963582955.1). GTDB lineage: Bacteria > Planctomycetota > Planctomycetia > Planctomycetales > Planctomycetaceae > CAUZVF01. Next base: position 445 of record CAUZVF010000075.1, on the reverse strand, counting down.
TTGGCACAGTGTTCTCCAGCGTGACGCGACGGGCTGTATCGTACGTTGGCTCAATTCTTGAAGTGCTGCATTTGTTGGGATCTGGCAGGAAAATGTGGGCAGGAAAATAGAGATCGAGCTTGATGGTGACTGAAACCGTTGCGTGCCGAGAAAACGAACACGGCGGCATCGTTCGCGAATTTCGAGGAATAGGTGTTGCTCGTTGAAGGTCAAGCCGTTCCTTTGGGATCTGCCGCGGTGGGTTTTGACCGAACGAAGTGAACAACGACCGTCAGAGCCATGAATGCGGCGACGAGTCCGACTCCGACCCAACCGGCCTTGCTCCAAATCGACCAACCGGCTCCGACGGACGCCGCCAACAGCGCGATCAACATTGTGACATTGACCGCGACACGCTTGCCTCCCCGTGGCAGGTTATCACCAAGCAGTCCGCGATTATTCATCA
>CAUZVF010000074.1:0-10911 GCA_963582955.1 Planctomycetota bacterium | reverse complement strand
GCCATCAAACGCAGTGTCGTTATCGTCATCTTGATCGAAATGATGCGAGCAGTGAAAATCAGTCCGTCAATGATCCGGCCGCACCAGTCACTGTGAGTCGAACCAAGGAGTGTAATTCGTGAACGAAATGTTCAGATTTTTGTTGAACGGAAAATCCATATTCCAGAGCCAGGCGAGGCCGAGACAGACAGCTCCGCCCGACGCCATCATCAGCGTTTTGCGATAACCGCTCAGGTCGGTGCGCTTCAGCAATTGTCCGGTGGTCATGCCCAGCAGGGCCGTGGCGATCGCCGGAATCGTGGCGAACAGTCCTTCGGGGTCGCGGTCTCCCTGGTACAGTCGGCCGGGTAACAACAAGCGATCGATATAGTCGGTCAACGTGTGGCCGGGCGATAGATCCCAGGCTCCGAAGCCCGGTGCGGGAACGAAACGCAGCGCTGCCCAGTATCCGAGCAGCAATCCGGCAATCCACAACATCCGACCTCGCAACTGAGTGTGCATGGCGATCAGTGCCGCAAACATGTACGCCAGACCGATGCGGCCCAGAACGCTCGGGCCACGTAGGTTCGCCCATTCCTCTGGTTGCGACCAATCCATCTTCAGCAGTCGGGGATCAATCGATTCCCGGACTTCAGTTGCGGAGCGATGACAGCAGTCTGCAAGCAACAAAGGGGGTCAGGTTCGGGCGAGACGGCTTTTCCAATAAAGCCTGTTCTCGACAAGAAACATTGCAACCGATCGGCAATTACGCCGACACACTCGTCGGTTTGTTGGCTCCGGTACTCTCCAACCCCAACTTTCGCAACCATCGATAGTGCGAGGCGATACTCGATGAAAACTTTTCGTGAGTCCGGTATTGGATGCCAAACTCCTGGCAAGTCTCCTCAACCAATGCGGAAATCGCGGGATAATGCAAATGGCAAATGCGAGGAAACAAGTGGTGCTCGATCTGGAAATTCAAGCCACCCGTGAACCAGGAAACCAATCGGCTCTTTCGAGCGAAATCGACCGTCGTTTCGACTTGATGAACGGCCCAATCGTTTTCGATTCTACCTGTTTCGCTGTCTGGCATTGGAAAATCGGCTCCTTCAACACAATGAGCCAACTGAAACACGACACTCAAGGTCACTCCCTGGATGAATGCCGCCATGCCGTAGAACAACAAGACAGCCCCGACGCCGTGGAGCGTCATTGGCAAGACAAATGCCAGAGACACGAAGACAACCTTGCCAACAATGAACAAACCCAAGTCCGTGCCTTTTGGGCGTGGGAAACTCTGCTCGCCGATTTTCCCTTTGATCAGGTCTCGAAAATCGTCGTAAACCTGCCATTTGATGGCTACGAAACCGTACAACGCCCAAAGATAAAAGTGTTGCAACCGGTGGAATCTCGACCATGGCTGATGGGGTGACAACCGGCCGAGAATCCCAAGTTCAATGTCCGCGTCAAAACCGGTGATGTTGGCATACGTGTGATGAATGACGTTGTGTTTCTGGTCCCAGATGTACGAGCTGCCGCCCAACATATCCAATGTCATTGCCATCAGGCGGTTGATTGACCTGCGATCAGAATACGCTTGATGGCCACCGTCATGTTGAATGTTGAAACCGATTGCCGCGGTCGACAAACCCAGCGAGATCGCCAACATCACAGCCTGCCACCAGGTCGTTGCCCAAAAAACCAATAGCACATACGTCGTCACAAACCATCCCAGAATGATGGCCGTCTTCACGTACATTCGGAAACAATCGCGCCGTCGCAAACCGGTCGTATTGAAATAGTCATCAACTTTGGTTCGCAATGCGCTCAGGAAACCAACATGCGCGCCAAACTTCAGCCGCGTTGCGATTTCGCCGGGATTTGTGATGGGCGTGTCAGGTATGTTCATTTGAGGCTCTCAGCAGATGTTGCTGGAATTCAAATTGATTTTCAGTTTGAGATATTGGATTAACGCGGTGTGTTCAGATTTCTTTGGTCGCTGGATTCGCAAGAATTCAGGCTGCCGTTGAGAAAACTCCCTGAAGTCTTGCGACTCCGGTTACTTTCGCCAAACCTTGGACGAAGGGCCGCTTACTATAACGCAAAGTCCAAATGTAAACGAGGAAAACGGATTCTCAATCCAATTGACCGGTCTAAATTCGGCACCCGCTTGCTAAATTCAACTGTATATCGCGCAGATTAACGCGAGCCGAAACACTTTTGACGGCAATTACGTCGGTCACTGCCGTCCGGCGTTTGTACCGCGGACTCCCGCCGGAGGCCGCGACTGAGCCCGTGCATGCTGCGTCCATGCCGCATCGTCGGGGCAATGTTCGTGGAGCCAGCCGCGCAGCGGAACGTCTCCGTCGCGGGGATCATAGACGCCGTTGGCCGACAATCCATCACCCAGCAGTTGTCGGCGAATTGGATCAAGCTTGGAATAAAGATGTTCGACGGTCATTTCATCCTTCGGTCGCAACCAACGATAACTGTAACCGAACCAAAGCACTTTTCGGGTCAAATCCGAAGTGTTCATGCTGCGCGAGTGCCACAGCCGGCGGTCAACGAGTACGGCGGAACCAGCGCGAATGCAGAGCGGTTCAGCTCCGTCGGGATTCGTGAAACTGTCGTCCGGCAAATCGATCTCGTCTTGTAAATGTGAACCGGGCACGATCAGAGTATTGCCGCGTCCGGGCTGACTAACGTCGGTCAAATAGAATCCCACTTTAAGCGACAATCTTGGACGCGGGTGGCATTCGATTTCGTCGTTGACCCGCATGCTATCCTGATGCCACGCCACGCCCCAAGTTGCCGTATCCGGGTTGGCGGGCGGAGTAACATCCATGTGCGAGTGATACAGATAGATGTTCCAACCCAGAATTCCCCAGACTTTTGGAAACACGGTCGGCCAGTCAATCAGATCGACAAAATGCTGGTCTTCGCGAATGATGTCCGTGACGGAAAGCAGTTTATCGGACGCCGTTTCATGATCACGCTCACGATCATCAATGCGATCGATCACCGAAACCAATTGCTCGATTGATTGCTCATTCAACGCATTCTCAACGACGAGATACCCAGTTTCGTTGAAGTCACGTTGTTCGGATTCCGTCAGGCAATGCTCAAGAACTGATACTTCCATTGGAATCATCCCTGAATTCTTGCGAATCCAGCTCCCGATGTTCTTCTGCTTTTCGTCCCCAACTATTTGGCTTCGATGATTGCTTCCAAATCAGCGTGTGAACATTATTAGGGCTGTCCGATTAATGATTGTCGCACAGATCCCTATCTGCTAACGAAATCGTCTGGCTTCTAACCCTAGTGTGTTGAGATGCCAAAAAACATGACCTCCGTATTTTTGCAAATTTCGCACCGAATGTGCGTTGCTGACTAGGCCCAAATTAATGAATTTAGAAGACGCAAGGTACAATCAATTCGGTCTCGTTCGCGACATGATGTCAACATCCGAGATCATTCGCGGCTTTGATCCCAATCAGGCGGCTCTCGCCGAAATCGGCGCCGCGGTGGCCGAAGTTGGTCGATTATTCATGACGGGTGAAGGGTCGAGCCGCATTTTTCCGGCGAAGTCTGCGATGCAGTGGGCTCGTCAGCAGGGACTTTCGGTCGAATTGTACACCGAAGGCGGACGGCAAGCCCGCGAGTATGACCTCAGCCAATGGGCCGTTTTCGCATTGTCGAACTCAGGACGAACCGCCGAAGTGATTCAACTGTTCGATCGACTGGCCAAAGCGGGGCTTTCGCACCTCTACAGCCTCACGGCGTTCGAGGATACAGAATTAGAAAAACGAGCGACTCGCGGGTGCGTGCTGACGTGTGGAAAAGAGAATGCCGTCGCGGCCACGAAGAGTGTTATCGAACAAGCTCTGTTCTATCTGGCTTTATTGGAGCATGCATCGAACAACGTGTCACTCGACCAGCATCTTGCTCAACTTGCGAACGACTTCCAATCAGCGCTGACTGTTTCGATCGATCCCAGTCTGATCGAGAAGATCGCCAACGCCGGAATCATCTACTGGGCCGGCCGCAACGACGGAGTCGCCGAAGAGTTGACTCTGAAGACGAACGAGATCACTCGCAAGCCAGCCGACTTCTTGGAAGGCACCTACGCCGTGCATGGTGTTGAAGAAGTCATGAACGCCGACGACGTTGTGATTTGGGTCGATCCCTATCCCGAATCGGAATCGAAGTTCCACGAAGTCTTGGTCGAAGGAGTCGGCCTGACGGTGATTGCCATTTCAACACGCGCTACACAATTTTCGACCATTCAGATCCCGGACGCCTGCAGCCTGCAGCCATTCGTTTCGATGGCGGCCGGTTGGAACATCATGGTCGACGTCGGCGTGTCGTTGAACATCAACCTCGACAAACCCGAACGAGCACGCAAGGTTGGAAATGAATTCAACGGCTAGGATTCGCGTGATATCTTTGAGATTTTGACCGGAGTATCATAAGCGTGGTATACTAATGAGGTTAAGTTCGGAGGAGAATCGAAACGTGACAGCAACCCTTCACGAAATTGATAGCTTCGCGCAATTTGCGAAGGACCACGTCGTCCAAGGCGGTGCCGATGCAACGATTGACGAACTTTTCGATCATTGGAGGACTCAGAATCCGCCGCCTAAAGACCTGCTAGCCATCAAGGCTGCTATCCGAGATATTGAGAATGGAGAAACAGGCCAACCGTATGAAGAATTTGCCGCCGAGTTTCGCGTGCGGAATAACATTCCGGATCGCGAGTAATGCTCCGTCTGAAGATTAGTCCCAGAGCATATCGAGATGCTCAGTACATTTTCGATTACATTGCTGAACGTTCGCCTGATGGTGCTTTGCGGTGGTGGATGGCATTCGACACTGCGGCAAGTCAAATCGCCCACAACCCCGATGGCTACAGCCTCGCGCCGGAAAACGATCTTGTGAATTATCAACTTCGACAGTTCTTGTTCAAGAAACGACGTGGCCGCATATATCGGAGAGTGTTTACCGTAGTTGGTGATGAAGTTCAAATACTCCGTGTGCGAGGTCCCGGTCAGGGGCCTCTGCAATCAGACGAAATTGAATGAAGACGGTACATCCACGGAATCGTGTAATCGATCGACGAATCCTGCGAATCGCTCGCCGCGTTCCACGAAGTTTTCGAACCAGTCGTAACTGGCACATCCGGGTGACAGCAGGACGACGTCTCCTCGCGAAGAATTATCGACGGCCCAATCAAACGCTGCCTGAAGAGACTCGCAGATCTTGCGGGCCGGTACCTTGGCCGATTGATCTTTGTTGATCAACTCTTCGAGCAACGGTCCCGTGGTTCCCATCAGCGCAACCGCTTTCACTCGCGTGGCGATTTCGCGGGCCATACGCGATAGGTCAACCTGTTTGTCGTAGCCACCGGCGAGCAGCACGATTGGCTGGTCGAATGCGGTGATCGCGGCGATCGCCGATTCGGGAGTCGTTGCGAGCGAATCGTTGTAAAAACGGCGTCCTTTGACTTCGGCGATGAATTGCAGCCGATGGGGCAGAGCGGAAAAACTTTCGAGTCCGCGTTGAACGGCTTGCCAATCGATTCCGATGGCCATCGCGGCACAAGTGGCGGCCATCGCGTTATGAAGATTGTGTTTACCGGGAAGAGCGAGCCATTCGCTTAATCGAACACTTTGCTCTTGATCGCTCGATCGAAATAGGAATTCTCCATCCAACTGAAAGACTCCGGATTTGCCCTCATCCCGATTTCCAAATGTGAACTGATTGGACTTGGAAACCCAACTCTGCACATCTCGATCGTCAGCATTCAGCACGGAGATGCTGTCTTCGTCCTGCCAACGCAAGATCGTCTGCTTCGCGAATCGGTAGTCATCGAGCGTGCCATGGCGATCGAGATGGTTTGGCGTGAAATTGGTCACGACGGCAACATCGGGACTGGCCCGAATTCGATTCAAATCCTCAAGTTGAAAACTGCTGAGTTCCAAGACGACCCAGTCATCGGGTTGAATGTCGTCGACGCGAGGCAACAAGCTGCGACCAATGTTGCCGCCAAGCCAGCATCGGTATCCGGCGGATTCCAGAATGCCATGAATCAATGCGGTGGTTGTTGACTTGCCGTTGCTGCCCGTGACGCCGACTGTCCGGCCGCGGTTGAATTGCCAGAACAGATTCATCTCGCTCGTCGTTGCGACGCCGGATTGTCGCGCGAGTTTTAGAAACGGACTGTTTGGCGGCACGGCTGGATTCACGACGATTAGGTCGGCGTTGTTGAAGTCTCGCTCGCGGTGACCTCCAACATGAAACTCCAATTTCGCGGACGTGTCGAGTTTCGCGAGGCTCGTCGCCAATTCGTCGCGTGTCCGAAGATCGGTGAGCGTGACGTTCGCGCCACGCTGGATCAGAAACTGAACAGCTCCCACTCCGCCGCCAAACGATCCGAGTCCCATGACGGTGACTCGTTTGCCGGAAAGATCGATGGGTGGAATCGCCGTCGACATGGACATGGGATATCAGGTCATTGCGGCCGCGAATAGACCAAAGTCCTCTGCAGCCATTCGTAGAAATGGGCTCGATCGATGCAGTGAGTCCCCAACGAAGAGTGCCCAGACCGTACAACCGGCAACAAATGCTTCGCAACGGACGTTCGCGATGAATCGTCGATGGTGACAACGAATGGCCGCCCGCTACAATCGAGATATGGCGGGAAATTCGTTTGGACAAGCATTTCGAATCACGACGGCCGGCGAGAGCCACGGTCCGGGATACGTTGTCGTTATCGACGGAGTCCCGCCCGGTATTCCGCTGTCGGTCGACGATTTGATGTTCGATCTCAACCGCCGAAGGCCCGGCCAAAGTAAAATCGTGACTCAACGCATGGAAGCCGATCACCCAGAAATCCTCTCGGGAGTTTTCGAGGGGCGCACGACGGGCACTAGCCTAGCGATCTTGGTACGGAACAAAGACCAGCGCAGCCGCGATTACAGCGAGATCAAAGACAAATACCGTCCCGGACATGCCGATTTTGGATACGACTCCAAGTACGGATTTCGTGATTACCGTGGAGGTGGCCGGTCGAGTGCCCGTGAAACGACGGTGCGGGTCGCGGCAGGCGTCGTCGCCAAGCGAATCATTCAGGAGGCATTCGGCGGTGCTGTCGTTGGTTACGTTGTCCAAGTTGGCGACGTTCGAGCAAACATTCCGGCACCCGAAGTCGTTACCATCGGCCAGGTCGAACAGCTTCCTGACGGTGAACCGAATATTGTCCGTTGTCCCGATGTCGCCGCGGCCCCGCGGATGATCGAACTGATTGAACAGGTTCGCAAAGCAGGCGATTCGATTGGCGGCGCCGCCGAAATTGTCGCCACGGGAGTTCCACCGGGGCTCGGTGAACCGGTATTCGACAAAATCAAGGCCGATCTCGCCAAAGCCCTGTTCAGCCTTCCGGCTGTTCTCGGAGTTGAATATGGAATCGGCTTTGGTTGCACGACAATGCGGGGCAGCCAAAATAACGATGTATTCGTTGCAGCCGATGGCTCGGCCCCGGCAACTCGCGCCATCACAACGGAATCGAACCGGCATGGAGGCATGCTGGGAGGGATCACCAGCGGAATGCCGATCGTCCTTCGCGCGGCCGTCAAACCCACCAGTAGCCTGCCGATCGAACAGAAGACAGTCAATCAAGACGGAACACCCACGACAATTCAAACCAAGGGCCGGCACGACCCTTGCCTGTTACCAAGATTTGTTCCGATGGCCGAAGCGATGGTTGCAATTGTTCTCGCGGACCACTGGCTGCGCTGGAAAGGCCAGTGCGCAACGTAGTGCAAGATGGGATATATCCAACGGCATCAACCGAGGAATCAACATGGCGTGGTTTCAAAACGAGATTCGGCTGCCGGCATTCCCGCGTGGCTTTCATCTGATCACACGCGAAGTTGTGAACGGTTCACCGGAATTGCAACAAGTACGGACTGGATTGCTCCATGTGTTCATCAAGCACACCTCGGCTTCATTGTCGATCAATGAAAACGCCGATTCCGACGTGCCGCTCGACATGGAATCGTCGCTGAACGCGATCGCGCCCGAGGATTTCCCATATCGGCACACCTGCGAAGGTCCCGACGACATGCCGGCTCACGTGAAGGCCTCGTTGATGGGAAGTTCGGTCTCGATTCCCGTGCAAAATGGACAGCTTTGTCTCGGCACGTGGCAGGGCGTCTATCTGTGCGAGCACCGCAATCACGGAGGCAATCGCAGGTTGATGCTGACTTTGCAAGGCGAGACATCGTAAGACGCGAGTGCTCGGTTCCCGTCTTGAACTTGTCGTTGACCTTTGCAATGCTCTTCAAAACCGAGCCAGTTGGCGCGACAGCCTCAACTCGAAACTTCTGATCTCCATGAATTCGGGATATTGAAATTGTTTCGATATTCGATCCGTTCAACTCGTTGTGCGATCGTGTCACTCGCGATCGCGGTAACGGCAACAGCGAGTTTTGCCGATGATGGCGGCAACCCGTTCGCTCGTTCGGAAAAATCCATCGCCGCGTTTGAAGCCCAGGACACCAAGTCGCCGCCGCCCAAGGGAGCGATCCTGTTTGTCGGCAGTTCCAGCATTCGAATGTGGAAGCTGTCGAAGTCGTTTCAAAAACTCAAGACGATTAACCGTGGATTTGGAGGATCGCAAATCGTTGACTCGATTCATTTTGCGGATCGGATCATTCTGAAACACGAACCGCGGATCGTCGCTTTATACGCGGGAGACAACGACATCGCGCATGGAAAGAATGCCGCGACAGTGTTCGCCGATTTCAAGAAATTCGTCAACACGGTGCACGCCAAGTTGCCAAGAGCTCGGATTATTTTTCTGCCGATCAAGCCCAGCATTGCCCGTTGGAAACTGATTGGCGAGATGCGAAAGGCAAACGAGTTGATCGCGAAGTTTTGCAAATCGCGCGAACGGCTGGTCTATGTTGACACGTTCACGCCCATGCTCGGCGAGGACGGCAAGCCACGGCCGGAATTATTCCTCAAAGACGGCCTGCACATGAATGCAAAAGGCTACAAGGTCTGGGCCGATGTGTTGAAACCGCACTTGCGAAAGTAAGTCTCGCGATTCGGGCGAGACATGCGAACGCGCCCTCATCGGCTGCAACGGAATCCCGCTCGCTCGCGTGACCTACCCGGCACTGCCGCGTTAGTTGCTCGCGCTCGTCGCGACTTGCGCTTGTTCCGAATTCTCCGCCTCATCCGCTGGTGCCTGGTTAGACTCTCGCCTTGATAGTAACCATCGGATCAACGGATACGTTGGAAGACTGCAGGCCGTTGCCACAATTAGCGAGCCGAGAATTAGCGGTTCGCCGATATTGACGAATAACTCGACGATCGCGTCCCACCATTCGGAGAATCCGTTGTATTGGAAGATCGCCGAGAATGCGTCGCGCGAAACATTTCCGGGAACGAATATGTTGCCGACTTTGTAGTTAAACCAATAAATCGGAACCATCGTCAACGGGTTCGAGATATAAACCGTGACCATCGCGGCGATTTGATTGAAGCGGAAGAACGGTCGCATCAGAAATCCAAAGATGGCAACCAGGATCATTTGAACGCCGACGGTGGGCGTCATTCCAATGAACATTCCAATGGCCGTGCCCAGCGCGATCGAATGCGCCGAATCGTCGAGCATCAAGATCGCACGCAGCAATTTTCGTGGACTGTTCCACCAGTTCAATGTTTTATCGGGCTTCTTGACAGTCATTCCAACCGACTCGATCTCGAATAAACGGTCCGTCGAATAAACGGTCCGTCGACGTGATTTCTGTTCGACCTATCGACGACTTTCCAGCAATTGCTCAAGCTTGAATGATAAGTTCGCCGGGTTTAGGGCGGCAAAACGGCAATGATTATAACTGGGCCAATGAATCATCGTGAGCAACTGGTTGAATTGCCGGCAACTCGGCACATTTTCTGAATTCCAACCAGTCCCCCCAGGTTGACGAATCGCCGCACTTCATACAAGCCGAAGCATGGCGTAACACGACGGACTATTGCCGTTGTCACGATTCGCGATCGATGAATTATTGGCAACAACCTTTCCAAAACGGGAAAAGGCCAATTCCGACCGTATCCGCAGGCCGATAAGTAGGAACGCGGCGGAATGTCGGGCCAAGTTTCGACGTGCCTAAATGGCGTTTTCCGGCTGATCGCGATTTCCGTCGCCTAAATCGCTGACCAGCGGCACCAGGGACCAATCCACGAAAGCGGGAGTCGGTGACCATGCAGCGCGGCATGAATGTGTTGGCGATGGTGAAAGAACACGAACGCTACGTCTTTCTTTATGACGAAGACAGTCCGGCTTCATTGTTGCAGACGCTTGGCAAATTCGCGGCGGACAAGGAACTGAGTTTCACTTGGTATGACGCTGCCGTGTTGAGTCAAAAAGTCCGTCGCATCCAGCGCGAAGCCGAACTCGAACCGCAAACGGACGAGTCGGCGATCGAACATGGAAACGACCGATTTCGCAAGTCGGCGTAATCGGTAGCCAAATTGCGGGTGCGCGGTCCTTCATGCATTCAGCCATCGAATCATTCCTGCGTTATCTGAAGATCGAGCGCAACGCGTCTCCGTTGACGCTGAAGTCGTATTCCGAAGATCTCGACGCGCTGCTGGAATACTTTGCCGAGCAACTCGGCATGGTCCCACAGCCAGACCAAGCGACGATTCCGATTTTACGTGCCTACGTTGCGTACATGCACGAATGCCAATACGCGAGAACGACTATCGCACGTCGCTTGGCGAGCCTGCGTAGTTTTTTCAAATTCTGTTGCCGCGAGAACCTGGCTGAGTCAAATCCAGCGAAAGCTCTGCGGACCCCGCGCCTCGGTCGCAAGCTGCCGCACTTTTTGTCGTCGGAACAGATCGCGTTGCTTTTGGAAG
>CAUZVF010000073.1:0-10919 GCA_963582955.1 Planctomycetota bacterium | reverse complement strand
GAAACTGGATCGTCACCAGAATGACAAACAGAATCAGACCGACGACCAATTCGCCGCCCGCCACGAAATCACCGAATGCCGCGATGACGCCGCCGGCCGCTTCAGTTCCCTCGGACGCCCCGCTTGTCAGGATCAACCGGGTTGAAGCGACGTTTAACACAAGCCGGGCGAACGTCGCTCCCAAAAGAATCGCCGGAAATACACTGAATTCCAGCGGACGTTTGACATAAATCGTGGTCAGCAAGACGACAACGGCCAGTGTGATGTTGCACGTCAGCAGCAGATCCAAAACGAGCGGCGGCAACGGCGCAATGATAACCAGCACCGACGCGACGATCAGAATTGGAAAGATCAGCCCGCGGTTGCGCATAAACACGTCGCGCAACGCGGACGCCGACTGCGGAGCCATCCGTGTCTCCGACCGAATTAAGGCTGGGAGTGTGATCTAAGGAGAGAAAGCCGAGAAGTGAGAGGGCAGGTTTGTAATGAAATCGCCAAGACGTGTCCAGAGGGAGTTATTGCACTTGTCTTTCCGTCTTGCATCAAAAGTCCATAATTTTGTTAGAAAATGTGATTATGCCGTGACAAAGCTCTAGTCGAACAACGCGTCGACGAAGCCGTCGGGATCGAACATTTCGATGTCGTCAACCTGCTCGCCGACGCCGATGTACTTGACGGGAATCCCCATTTTCTGGCGAATCGAAACGACGACGCCTCCTTTAGCCGTGCCATCGAGTTTCGCGAGGACGATACCCGTGCAATTAATCGATTCCGAGAAGTTACGTGCCTGGCTGATCCCGTTTTGTCCGGTCGTCGCGTCCAGAACCAACAAACTCTCGTGCGGAGCACCGGGAACTTTGTTGGCGAGCACCCGATGAATCTTCTCGAGTTCCTGCATGAGATTCTGATGAGTTTGCAGGCGGCCGGCCGTGTCAACAATCAACACGTCGGCGTTGGTTTCCAACACGCGTTCGCAACCGGCGTATGCGACACTGGCCGGATCAGAACCGCTAGGTTTGGTCACGATCTCGCAACCCAAACGTTGGCTCCACATCGTCAACTGTTCGACGGCCGCGGCACGAAACGTGTCGCCAGCCGCCAAAACAACCGATTTGCCGTTGTTCTGAACCAGTTTTGCCAGCTTGGCGATCGAGGTTGTTTTGCCGACACCGTTGACTCCCGCGACTAAGATAACCGTCGGCCCGTCGGACGCCAGAGTTAACGGTGACAACGCGTCGTTGACGTCCCACGAACTATCGTCGCTTCCACGCAGCAAAGATTTCAGCTTTTCCTTCCACGTATCCCATATTTCATCGACGACCACAGTACGTCCGCCAAACTTTGAGCGTAACTCGTTGACGATCTCGTCGGCGGCGGCAACGCCCATGTCTGTTTCGATCAAAAGTTTCTCGAAACTCTGCAAGCGTTGCTCATCGAGAATTTCACCCGCTTTGAATAAGTCGCGCACGTCGGTCCGCAGCAGTTCTTTGGTTTTTCTTAGCCCTTGTTTGAGTTTCGAAAAGAGACCCATGAGTGTTTCTCGTTGTTGTTGAGTGCGGTTTGTCGGAACGATGCTTCGCGCGGCCGAGCCAAAGTCGATCCCGCGAGCTTGGTGGAGTTTTCACACGGCATCATATTAGCCGACGCCGAAGTCCCGCTCGGCTCGCGGGACTTACTTACACACCGCTGCAAAAGCAGCAAGGCGACCGTTTGGCGGGAGCGCGCGAAATCATAAGGCTTTGCTGGAAACCCGGCAAGCGGTCAAAACGTTGCTAATTGAGCCAGACGTTCCGCGGCGCCGCGCCAGTTAGCTTCGTTTTCCGGATCAAACTGCTTCAAGTCAGACGAGGCCCGGACCACGTCACGAATGTCCGACAACGAACCGATATCGCCCGAAGTCCGCGCCTGGACCAAAACGTTTCCCAGCGCGGTGGCTTCCGCGGGGCCGGTTACCACCGGGCGTCCGCATGCATTGGCGGTGAACTGGTTCAGCAGTTCGTTTTGAGTGCCGCCACCGACGATGTGGATGACTTCAACCGGCGTCCCCGTCAATTCCTCCAGCCAACCCAGCACGCGGCGGTATTTCAGTGCCAGACTTTCGAGAGCACATCGAATCAGTTGTCCTTCCGATTCGGGAATGGGCTGGTTGGTGTTGCGACACCATTCTTGCAACGCGGCCGGCATGTCGTCAGGACTCAGAAAACTGGCGTCGTCTGGGTCGACCAATGACCGGAATGGAGCCGAATCGGCGGCCAACTGAACGAGCTGTCCGAAATCGAATGATTGGCCGTGCGTTCTGAACGAGCGTTGACATTCCTGAACAAGCCACAGGCCCATGATGTTCTTCAGCAATCGATAGGTATTGTCGATGCCGCCTTCGTTCGTCACGTTCAATTCCAAAGTGCGGTCGGTCAAGACGGCGTCTTGCACTTCAACACCCATCAGCGACCAGGTCCCCGAACTGATATAGGCCCAATTGGCATGGCCCGTGTTTCGCGTTGGCACGGCGGCGACGGCCGATCCCGTGTCGTGCGTCGCCGGAGCCACCACGTCGATCCTCGCCAAGCCTGTACGGTGGGCGATGTCCTCGCGCAATGATCCCAGTTTTGTTCCCGGTCCAACGACTTGTGGAAACATCCCGGCGGGCAGCTCGAACTGCCGCAACATATCGAACGACCAATCTCTGTCGGTCGGATGGAAGCACTGCGTCGTCGTGGCGTTTGTGAATTCAACAACGCGGCTGCCTGACATCAGCCAGTGGAAAAAATCAGGAATCATCAAAAACGTATCAGCCGTTGCCAACAATTCAGAGTCCGACTTCTGCATGGCCAGCAACTGATACAGCGTGCTGATTTCCATGAATTGCAGGCCGGTCTGAGCGAAAATGTCGCGACGCGGCACTTGCGTGAATGCATGTTCCATAATGCCCTGAGTCCGCGAGTCCCGATAGTTGTAGGCTTGGCCGAGCATCTCGTCCATTTTCGAAAGCAACACGTAATCAACGCCCCATGTATCGACGCCGATCGATCGAATGTCTTTTCCGAATTCATGGGCCGCCTTGGACATCCCGGTTTGAATCTCGGACCACAATTGCAAGACATCCCAACGCAGAGTTCCCGCGACCGAAACCGGGCCGTTGGAAAACCGGTGCATTTCACGTAACTCCACCTTCGCGCCGTCGAACAACCCGGCGATCACGCGCCCGCTTGAAGCCCCTAAATCCACTCCCAGATAACATTGCTGAGCCATGGCTGCCAACCTTTGAACGATTACTGTCGACACTAATACAGAACGGCCATGATACTCGCCCAACATAGGTTGATGTACTTCACCGAGCTAGAATCCGTGGAAATCGTCGCACGAATTGGCAACTTGAACCGGAAGTGCTTGCAAAACCCTGTTGTAGCCGGAGTGGCAAGACTTCGGGAATTCAAGGTTTGCCACAACCCGAAGTCTTGCGACTCCGGCTACAGTTAAAATGCACCGTCGACTAGTTTTGAAACTACTTCCGGGCACTTCAAGAACGGCCGATCCATCCATCAGGCGTTGTTGATACGTTGCGAGTCTGATAAGTTATACGTTTGCAACAAACTTGCTGGCTGTATGGCGGGCTCGACTCGTCTTATCCGATCGGGGCCGCGAAAAAAAAACGCGAATTGGCAACTTAGACCGGGCATTTCAAAATGGCTGTGCGATAATGCTCGATCAAGGGAGCACTCATGAACGACCGCCATCACGAGCACTTCACTCATCCGGTAATCTCTCGCCGCGCCGCCTTGCAGGCCGGGTCGATCGGGTTGCTGGGCCTGGGTTCCGCGGAATTGTCGGCGCTGCGAAGTGCCGCCGCGGCGGAGACAGCTCCGAAAGCCAAGCAGGTGATCTTCGTGTTCCTGACAGGAGGAATCTCGCATCAAGACAGCTTCGACATGAAGCCGGATGCGTCAGATACCGTCCGTGGCGAATTCAATCCCGTCGCGTCGAAGGTGCCCGGCATTCAGATTTGCGAGCACTTGCCAATGTTGGCCGCGCGGACCGACCGTTTCGCACAGGTACGATCGATTGGAACTGACAGCAGCGGACACGAATTGGCATGCCACATGCTCTTGACCGGCCGGTTGGATATTCCTGTCGGATTCAACACTCGAAAAGTTCCCAACGCGAACGAGTGGCCATCAATTCCGTCGCAAGTCACTTACGCGTTACGCGGCAACAACGCTCTGCCGCCAGCCATCATTCTGCCGGAACCGAGTGTCAACGAAGCGGCCCGTTTCCGGCCTGGCCAATATGCGGGACGGTTGGGCCCAAAGTATGAAGCATGGCATGTCGACATTGCGGCCGACTGCCCGCTTGGTAACGGAGCTTGTCCGCAGTGCTTTCGATTTGATGACGACCATTTCGATCACGCGGCCGACACGGTGTTCTCGACGCCGACTTTGCGGTTGCCGGAAGGTGGTTCATTGCGATTGCAAGGCCGCGTTGGGCTGCTGGACAGCATCGAACGGCAGCGCATCGATTTGGAACGCATCGCTGATGTTCGTCAGTTGGACACTCATCGGCAGCAAGCAATTTCGGTGTTGGCCGATCCCAAGACCAGCCGCGCGTTCAACGTCGAAAACGAAGACGCCGCCACCGTCGAACGATACGGCAAGAACAAATTCGGCCTCTCGACGCTGATGGCCAATCGCCTGATCGAAGCCGGAGTAAAACTGGTGCAGGTCAATCTCGGCAAGAATTCGTCCTGGGACACTCACCGCCGCAACTTTATCAACCTCAAACGCAATCTGTTTCCCTACTTCGACCGTTGTGTGTCGGCGTTGATGGATGATCTGACAGACAGCGGACTGATCGACGAGACGTTAGTTATCGTCACCGGCGAATTCGGCCGGACTCCGAAGATCAACAAGAACGCTGGCCGCGACCACTGGGGTCCGGTGATGACGTCGCTGTTCTTCGGTGGCGGAGTCCGTGGCGGCCACGTGATTGGTGCCACCGACAAGATCGCCGCGTACCCGATTGCCGATAAGCAAACGCCCGAAAACGTCGCGGCGACGATCTTCGACGCGTTGGGAATTCCGCGTTCGATGATCTGGAACGACTTCGACGGCCGCCCGCACGAGATGTACCGCGCCCAACCGATTCACGGCTTGATGTAGTGGGTTCGTTCGGGCTCAATTTCGGACGGTATCTGCAATGCCGCAAACTTAGCGTACGACGTGTCTCGCTATTGCCTCTCTGAAAACCAGACCGGTTTCGACGGCCAGCCCAGTTCTTCCGCCGTGCCAGGCTTGTTTGCTGTGAAGGTGAGCGCTTTCACAACCGGATTTCCGTTCAAACTCGGCGTTAAGACTTCCGATCGATCACTCTGTACGTGTAGAATCAGAAAACGCGCCGTCAAATGGAAATATACTCATTCCGGTCACGAATTACAGTTTTGACCCGTTATCTCTGATGTGGGATCCTCAAGACTTGGCCGTCCAGAGCATAAAAGGCCCAACCGACCGAATTTGACGAAGTGAAGTCCGCGATCCGCGGCACCCGCGCCGATCACCTCATGATTCATTGACATCAGGAGCAGACTTAATGTCCGAGGAAACAAAACCTGAGGATAGGAAACCGGGCGTCGTTAAAATATTTCTGCGCCGTTTCATTGGCAGTATCGGCTTGTTGTTCATGCCGATGCCACTCGGCATTTTTCGGCGGCAGCTCGCTGGCAAGCATGTGGAAGGCGGTGACCTAGAATTTTATTCACACCCAAATTTCGTGTGTACCATGCACCTGATCTGGATTGGCTGGTTGGTCACGATCGGCGAGTTGTACAACGATTACGCAAAAGAACACAATCATCCGGTCATTCCCGATTTTGTACTTAGCTGGCCGTGGTTAGTCGTGTTGCTTGTGACTCTGGTTGTGATGGGGCTGCAGTTCGCCCGCGTCGCGTTGGGATTTCTGATCTTGGCATTGCTGTTGACGGGCGTGACACTCGGTTTGACCGAGAACATGAGCGACTACCCAATTTTCAGTCACGTTCATGAAGTCCTGAAAAAGATCGACGTCGGTGTCGAGTGGGGTGTTCCAATGGTTATCTCATTGACTCTTGGGATGACCTTCGTATGCGTCGCCACGTGGCGGCGAATGAACGACCGCTGGATCCTGAAGCCGCGTGGCAATTACCTGGAACACGAGAACTTTCAGGAACGTGACCGGACAATCTCAAAAGGCGCTAAAACGTTTGTCGCTGTGTTCCCATGTTTGGTCCGCCGCTATTTGCTCTTTGGTTATGGAAACATCGAAGTCCGGTCGTCAACGGGAACCACGCTGATCGATCGCATCGAAGGCGTGTTCTTCGCGCGGCACCATGCCGATGTTGTCAAGTACCGCTTCGGAACAACCGACATTTCCATGGAAGCGGATGCCGAAGCCGAAGAAGGTGAAGACGAGGCGGCGGCCGAAGAAGTGTTGTGATGTAAGGCTTAGCAGCGAAAGCTCAGCGTGTGATTCATGCAGACGCAAGAAAGCGCTTTTGATATCATGCCGCCCGCATCGAACGGTTGCTTGTTCGGCACGCCAAAATCATGGAACTGGCGCCGATAGTCCGACTGACCGTTTCGAACAATCGCACCCGGCGTGAAAACCGCGTGATCTGATCCGCAATTCGTACCCGTGCAGCAAGGCAGGACAATGGACGTCCGCACCGCGCAATGCGATTAACGCCTTTTGAAAATCCGGGAGACGATGTTGTGACAGATGGAGTCATCAATTTCCGTCGGCGAAGTCGAATCCGACTGAGTATCGCAGTATTAATCTTGACCTTGGCGACGGTTTTCATCGCCTATCGAACGGTCCACAATTGCCGGTCATGGATTGAGGAGTCCGGTGGCGAATATCAAACCGCGAGTGAGTCGACATATGGGTCGACGAGAATACCCGTCTTCTTGTCTCCACTCGTATCAAAATACGGACTACAACACCAACTCGACAACGTCGTAAGGGTGGATCTGAGATCGACTGCGATTCGCGATAATGATCTTCAGTGCATAAGCAAACTGAAGTCATTGTGTTATCTACAACTGAATGACACGAAGATCACCGACGGAGGATTGAGACACCTCGCAAGGTTGCAAGAACTCGAGAGGATTGAACTTTCGAACACAGACATAACCGGGACGGGATTGGTGCACTTACGTGGTTGTCCAAAACTGCTGAATCTTGAGGTTGAAGGCTGCCAACTTACGAATGCCGGTGTTGATGAAATTGCACGGTTACCGTTTTTGTGCACGCTGCATCTGTCGCGTTCAAATTTGAATGACGAAATGCTACGGAGATTGTCGAAATCGAAGACTCTCACGGCAATCTATCTCGGTAAAACTAAGGTTACTTCAGCCGGTTTGCATCATCTGGCGCGCGTACCAACCCTGAGTTCAGTTTCGCTACATTCGCTACCGATCGGTGATGACGACTTGATGGCGATCGCGATGATTCCTCGACTCGAATCGCTCTGCTTGACCAGCACAAAGATCACGGGATTTGGCTTGGCGAAATTACGAGGACTGCGACATTGTGAGGACTTGGTGTTGTCTCGGGCCAACCTTACTGATGATGGATTGGCAGCGATTGTTCCGCTAATCGCCTCGACAGTTCGGCACCTCGACCTAACTCATACGAGAGTCACTGATCGCGGACTGGCGCACCTGACAGCCTGTACGCGGCTGAGATCCTTATATCTCGATGGAACGGAAGTGACCGACAGAGGCATGAAGTTCATTGCCCGACTTACCAAGTTAGAGATGCTCGACCTGAACGACACGAAAGTCGGCAATAATGGTGTTGCAGCACTTTGCGCGTTGCCAAATCTCGAATGGCTCGAGTTAAGACGCACTCAAATCACGGACAACTGTGTCCCACATATCGCGAGGTTGCCCAGGTTAGAGAGCTTGGATGTCAAGAAAACGAAACTCTCGAGTCGCGCACAGCGGAAGTTGCAATCAATGCCTAACATCCTCGACTTCAGAGATTACTGAGGTCCGGCGTTAATTCAATTCGAGGACGACGATGTACTCGGAAGTGGTTCGATCTGGATGCCGGTGGCGTTTGGCTCGTTCGAATTGGTAAACGAAAAGAACTGGTCGGGTTCGAGATACAGAAATGCCGCTGTCGCAATTGCCATTGTGGCGATCAATAGCATCCACTGCTTTCGCTGGCGTTGTTTTTGTGGATCAGGCTGAGAAAAATCGGGGATTCTCATTGGCGGCGGTTCTGGCTCGTCGTCCTCTTGGCCCTGAAGCTGCGCAACGAGTTCTTGCGCGCGGCGATGATCAGGGTTGATGGCCAGCATCCGCTCGACTTTTCGCAGCAAACCCTCGTAGTTGGCCGAGACAATGGCGGCGTTGATGTCGGAATCGAGGGCGCGCACTTCTTCGAATAGCGAGATCGCTTGCTTCCAGAGTTGGTTGAATGCGTCATTGCGGTATTCGTCGGGGATACTTTGCAGCAATTGGACAGCTCGGCCGTAATTGTGGCGTTCGACTAATTCCCGCGCGTCGGCGCGAGCGGTCTCGTACTCACGCTGTATCCGTTCTGATTGGTGTTGCAGTTTCACCAGTTCGTTCTTGGCCCACTCGGCATAATAAACGGCGTTGGGGTCCTGTGATTCCGCGAGTTGACGCAATCGATTGAGGACCTGGTCGTCATCTCCGCGCCGTCGGGATTCTTCAATAAGGTGTTTTAGCTCCTCGAAAGATTCACTCTCGTCGCGCACCGGATGGTTTGCTGTTTGGTGAGACGAGTTGTCGCAGTCTTGCCGGCGGAACTCATCAACGGGAATCTCAACAATCGTCGATTCACAGGATTGCAAGAAGTGTGTCAATGCATGATCAAATTCTTCCATCGAGCGAAATCGATCTTCGATGCGTTTTGAGATCGCCTTCATGCAGATGGCGTCGATTTGCTCGCTGACTCCGGGAAGCACGGCGGATGGATTTGCGGGCTGCTCGTGCAAGATCTGGACGAGCATGTCGGCGATCGAGCCTTTGAACGGTCGCTGCAGCGTCAACAATTCGTACAGAATCATACCGAGGCTATAGATGTCGGCTGCCGGGCCAACGGCGTCGATCTGTCCGCGTGCCTGTTCGGGCGGCATGTAGGCCGGAGTCCCGATGATCTGCCCCGTCAAAGTCAGTCGCGAATCATTCGCATTCGCGCGGCTGGCCAATCCGAAATCCATGATGACCAGTTCGTCGGTCTCGGCATCGACCATGATGTTGTCGGGCTTGATGTCACGATGGACGATGCCTCGTGCGTGCGCGAATTGAAGCGTCCGCGCCAGCGACTGGACGATCCGCGCCGCTTCGACATCATCGAACGGCGTTGCAACTCTGATCTTTTCACCAAGCGTCATGCCGTCGATTAACGCCATGACGAAAAAGTGCCGACCGTCGGTTTGGCCGATTTCATAGACCGGACAAATGTTGGGATGCCGCAACGTCGCCGCGGCACGGGCTTCGCGCAAGAACCTGTCGACATCTTGCTGTGTCGGCATCATCGTCTTGCGCGGAACTTTCAACGCGACTTCGCGATCGAGTTGTGGATCGTAGGCCCGGTAGACCATTCCAAACCCGCCGCGTCCGAGATTGCCGATGATCTCGAACCGGCCTACTCGTTGACTGACCGCTGAATCATCCGAGTCGCCCAACTCGTCAAGCGAACCTGAAAGCGTCACAAGCTCACTATTGGCCGAATCCATTGCCACACCCAGGGAACAATCACCGGATGAGTAGAAGTAATCAGAGTCTTCGGCCGAGATCAAACCATCGCCTGGCGGAATACCATCAACCATGCTAACTCCTCATATTTCGCAGCTCAGTTCGCCGTCCCAAAAGTTGCAGCTCACTAACGAACTTCTTGGCCCTGTACTTAGTTTGGATCGTGCGACGTCGATCGCAACTTCGAGGAGTCAAGTTGCCCCAAAAACAGAGCTGCATAGCCGTCATGAACACCAAGGCCGACACAATCGGACTCACGGTCGAATTGTGATGTCATGGAGGTTGAGTTTGAGTTGGTCGCGGCATTGTTCCGAAATTCGGCAAGCGACATCGGTATTGCAGAATAACCTGATCTACTCGCGATCTCGCCACTCGTCACTTGGTGTGAATTGGGAAACGTCGATTTTAAAACCAACTCCGAACGGCGAGTCGACAACGGAATCGATTTGCAATTCTCCGTCACGGATATCCAACGTCGGCCAGCCGGAATCGCTGGCTCGATACAGATCGCCGTGGCTTGCCAGCACTTGTTGTTGGACGATATCCGGAAACGCTGACAGGCCGGCAAAAAAATGGTGGCCGTTGCGTTCAACGCTGGCGATTCCCAAAGTGGCGGCCGTGGCCAAGTCTTGAATCAAAGCGACCGGGCCGACGTTGGCCAAATCTTCGCCGCTCATGATGAAGCCCACTTCGGGAGAATCACGGCGCAGCTTTTCCAGCAAGCAAGCATTGGCAATGCTCTTGAAAACGCCTTTGCAATTCTTGTGGCTGGTGCCGTGGTAACCCAACTCCAATGCGCGGGACAGACTGTTCAACTCGGCATCCGATTCGTCGATGATCAGTTTTGGCCGGTCTTGCCATTGCCGCAGCTCTCGCAGCACATTGGTATCCAGCGCGACATCTCGGTGGAATGGTTGTTCGACAAACATTAGATGCTCGAAGAATCCAACCAGCCGATCGGATTGACGAAGCTGATTCCAGAAATCGCGGAAGTCGTCGAGTGAGCGGAAGAACTCGTTGCCGTCCATCGTGAAGGAGAATTCGCTTGTCGCATGTTGTCCGATGATGGCGGCGGTTCGTGACAGCCTGTCGACGTCTTGCTCGATCTTTCCCGACACTTTCAGTTTGAAATGTTTCAGGCCGTATCGTTGGATGCAGGAG
>CAUZVF010000072.1:0-11078 GCA_963582955.1 Planctomycetota bacterium | reverse complement strand
ATATGCGGCCGACAACACCAGGGTTTCCGCATCGTTGGGCAACTGTTCGACGGCACGCATCGCGAGCGAACCAGCCTCGGCGTGCTTGCCCGCCCAATTCAAGACTTTTGCCAGATTCCGCAACGCGATCGCATGTTGGTGTGCGTCGATTTGCGAATCGATTTTCCGCGAGACCGCCGTCATTACGTCTTCAGTTAGTGGCGTGTCCGGCTCGGCAATGCCGGCATCGATCAACTGTTGAACAATGGTCGTTGCTAAGCGTCCGTTGGTTTCGATCGTCGGATGAACGTGATCGAGGAAGAATTCTGCTCCCGGCGACGAATGTCCGAGTTGTTGCCGGCATTGCTCGGCAATAAGTTGCTCGAAATCCACCACTGGCACATTCAATCGCTTCGCGGTGTGACGGATGATTTGCAGGACATCACTAACAGCCCGCAGCGGGCATACGTCCTCGTCGACAGCCCGGCGGAACGCGGCATGTGCCGTGTCGAATTGCTTTTGTTGCAACTGCACGCGGCCAATTCGCCAGTGCAGCTCTGCGAATCGTGGATCAATCTGTTCGGCCTGCCCGTACGCGGCGAGGGCGTCTTCGAACTTTCGCTCACGCTCAAGTTGCCGCCCCGTTTCGTAAATCTCTTGCCAATTTGTGCGCTGCTGATCCGAGAGTCCGTCGGAATGCTGGCTCTTGAATGGTTTGCAGTCTTTGAGATTCGAGGCCGGCGTCACGAAGACCACATTGGCTCCAACACTGTGGGCGAGATGCACAATGCGTGTCACGTTGATTTCGAAGTGTTTCAGGATTCGGCGTCGCTGATCATCATCGCGAGTGTACGAAGTCGGCCCGACCGTGTGATCAAGAGCCGCATCGACTTCGCCGGACATTTGAAACAACTCCGCGTCGCATGCTGGTTTGTTCCGCCGCCCGAACAATCGATGTGCCACGGCAAACGTCCGTGTCTGAGCCAGTGCCGCCTCGACATGCCGGTGGAATGGCGACCTCTGACGGATGTCGCGATATGTGCGATCTTCCAGAAACTCGTTTTGTCCCGTGTAGACAATCAGTAGGTCAGGCTCGAATGTGATCAGCTCTTCGGCCAACCGCGCCACTCGGTAGCTGGCGTAGCTGACGCCGCCCGCGTTGATGACTTCCCAATGCACTTCCGGCGCAACGCGCGGCAATAATTCACGTAGCCAGCCGGCAAACGAAGTCGCATCATCGTAGGGCCGACCGTAAGTTGTCGAACCGCCCAAGCAAAAAATGCGGAAGGTTCCCGTTGGTTTTGCATGAGAAAAACTCTGCTTGTTAAAGTATGCGAGTTTGCTGGGCGCGGTGACCATCCGCGTGGAATCAACCGACTCGGTGTCAGGCACGAACAGTGGTGAACTTCCCACGAATCCGAGAAAGGGATCGCTCGTGTCGATCGCGGGCGCGATGCCAAACATCGCCAGCACACCTTCCAGCACGGCAAAGAACAGCAGCGTTGTGGCGAAGGAAAAAGCGAGCTTCTTTCGCCACGATAGCCGATGTCGGCCGCCCGAATGTTGGACGTCTCGCGTATCAGAATTGCTGCTCATGTGCAATTTGTCCGGCAGCGGATATTGCGGCTTATTTGCTCCCGAGACAAATCAGCCGGCCATCTTGCGTCGAAACATACAGGCGGCCATTCGCGACAGCGAGGCAATCGTGGACCAAGCTGTCTTCGATCGTGTGCTCGGACAACAGTTTACCGTCGGCGAGGTTGTAGCTGCGGACGCCGCTGGTGGCGTCTTTGTCTTTTTCGCTGTCGTAGAGCAGCCCCGCCACGTACAACCTGTCGCCAGCCAACACCATTCCGCGAAGCCGCGCGGTGGTGGGCATCGGAACCGACCATTCCTTGCCGCCGGCCGGTTTTGCGAACAGCAGCGCGTTGCCGGACAATTCGCCGTTGCCAGTATTGACCTTACTGCACGCGCGGTAGCCGCAGGTGGCCGTCTTGTTGAATGCCAGCATTTGGCCAGACGTTCCGGTTCCGGTTTTCCAATCGGAAAGGTTGCGGCGGATGGCGATGGGACGTTTGTACCAAGCGTCGTTCAGCAGCCCCAGTCGTCCGCCGCGGAGCCGTCCCTGTCCGGCATGACGAGGCTTGCCAGTCTTGGCGTCGACTTCCCACGAGGCCATCTGAATCGTGCCCTGGCCGGCGGTCAGAATATCGGACACGCCTTCATAGCCTTCGACACGCTCGGCCCACACCAGTTTTCCGGTTTTCGGCTCGACCGCTTGCACCAGGAATCCGCCGTCTGACGAGCTATGCCGTCCAACGACACAATAGGCCAGACCGTCATACACGAGCACACCGCCCACGACGGGATGGGCCGATTCGACTTGTCCATAAGCGACGATTCGCCGGTCTTGCGGCGCCGCGCGGAAACGCCACACCAGTTTGCCTTCATCGACGGTCAGGCAATACACGCAGCCGTCGTGTGAACCGAACAAGCAAAGTCCATGATCGATCGTCGGGGCACAATCAATGCGTCCGCCGGTCGTGAAGCTCCACTTTGGCTGGCCGCTGCCGGCGTCGAATGCCGTCAAACGATGTTGATCGCCATCGGCGACAAATGCCAAGCCTCCCGCAACAACCGGACTTGTGAACCGACCGCCATCCTTTTGAGACCATTCGAGAGCCACGGAATCGGGAACGTGTTCCCCCGTCATTTGCACCCAGAGCTTGGCCAGTTTCGATGGTCCGGGTGATCCCGTACTGCCGCTGCGAGTGACATCGTGACGGTACATCGGCCAGTCAGACGACGTTGGCTTTGCGGATTTTGCTCCGTACGCCGGTCCTTTTTCCAGGCGGTCTTCGGTGTTCAGCAAGAGCAAACCGGTATCGAGATTCGTCTCCAAGGCGAGAAACCCGCGCATCATGTTGAAACATCCACAAGCGTGTGGAAACGTGTAAATTAATCCGTTCGCCGGCACCAAGCCCGCCGTCCGGCACGAGGTTCGGGATGCTCCGAAATGTCGGTACTTGCCGGTATCCAACTCAGCAAAATCCATTGAACCGCACAGAAACAATTTGTTCGTGCCGACGTCGTAGCTACAACGATGCTTGTAAGTGAATTCCTTCGGCTGAAGCAGCCGTTTCTTCATCTCTCCCGATTGCAGGTCGAGTCCTTCCCATGCGTACTGCCCCGATCCTTGCGAATTGGCCGTATGCACCCAAACGAGCCCGCCGGTGGCCATGACCTTGGCATAGCTGCCGCCGTGGCCGATCTTGGGATAGGTATAGTCCCACAAATGCGAGCCGTCTTCGGCGGAAATCACGTGGTTGCCTGCCTTGCTGGCCGTCACGAGCACGCCATCGCTGTAGAGAATCAATTCGACTGTCGACTTCTTCGCCCATGTCTTGGTTGACGCCGCCCATTCTTGATTGCCGGTTTTTAGATCGAGGCAGACGAGTTGCGAATCTCCGCCGCGGCGGCTGCGGTCGACATGGACAAACAGTCGACCGTCACCGGCTCGCATCTGTTGTGGTGAATGCGACGCGGTCCAACGACTTGCTCCGCTGTTTGCATCCAACGCGGCGATTCCCTTCGAGTTGGCAACAACGAGCAGACCGTTGCTGAGAAGAAATTCACCAGGACTCGTAATCTTAAACGTGCGGACAATTTTGCCGGTCTCTCCGTCAATCGCGACAAGTTTGCCGTCGACCTTTGTAAAGATCTGGCGGCCATCCGATACGACTTCCAGCGAGTCGGCCTTTCGACGCCACAGCCGCAACCCATTGAAAACATCGCGGCCAATCAGCGAGTTTTCTCGCCGCAGCCCTTTCGGAGTCGGCACCTCGTCTTCGAAGACATAGACCAAGTGATTCTTCGAGGCGATCGCGGTCGGTACCGATGATTTGCGATTACCGGTCGGCCAATTCGGCCCCGCCACCCAGCGTACTCCCGTGGGAACACCGATCTGAGTATCGGCGGAAACCGGATTGCCGCTGGCGTCGCAGCGCGAGTGCGTCCAATCGTCCATGCTGGCCGGCCGCGGCTTCCGAAAAGTGACCCAAACGCCGTGACGCTCGATAACAACGAGATCGTTGACATTGGCGTTGCCGCACATCTGTTTCAACTGCGTCACGGTTTTCGAGTTGTTGTCGCCACGACTGCCCAGCCAAGCCACTCCGCCAGGACGCAAGACACGCAGGACTTGCTCGATCTTGAGCCCATCGCGCAGTAGCGCCTCGATGTTCTCGGCAACAACCAGGTTGACGATGTTATCGGAATACGGCAGCCGCGCGACCAAGCCTTTCTCGGCCGATACGACGCCGCGAAGTCCAGACTTGTCGATGGCAGCACGTGATTTCTGAACGGCTGCGTCATTGGTGCAAAGTCCATGCACCAAGTATTGGCCGTCACGGGAAAGTGCGACTGGCAAAGTCCCAGCTTCAGAGCCCAACACGACGCACAGGCCTTTTTCCATGCCCAGCGACTTGAGCATTTCGTCCGCCAAACCCGCGGGCCGACGTTCTTGCGCGGTGGCGAATTGTTGCCAACCAAACGCGGTAGCAAACATCGCTGCCAGCAGCGTCCAATGAAGAACAGATAAGTATTGCGAGTCATTTCGGAACATGGGGCGGGACTCCAGGCTTAATTGCCGAGCGGTATTAGGAGGCAGTTCTTGTTTGAACGCGATGCGTCGCTTCCATGCTAGCAATAAACCTGCTGTCACGAAAGAACCGGCGCACGAGCAGGCATTGAATTTGCCCGATCGTTCCGGGAAGATATGAAAAAGTCAAAGGGGTCGGAATGAAAATTAAGATCTGGTTGATTGCAGTCGGAGCCGTTGGATGCGTGTTTGTTTGCGCGGATATTCTTGAATCCACCCGTGCGGCCGACGACGCGAAGACATCTGCTTCTGGTACAGTTCGCGTGCGGAGCGGCCTGCAGGCGCTGTACGATTTCAGCTCGACCAGCGGCCCGATCGTCAAGGACCGCTCGGGTGCGGAGCAACCGGTCAATCTGCGGATTTCTAACCTGAAGAGTGTCCGTCGGTCGGCGGGCTCGCTGGAAGTACGTGGCAAAACGCTGATTCGCTCGCAAAAGCCGGCGTCGCGGATGATCGAGGCGATCCGGCGATCGGGCGAGATCACAATCGAAGCTTGGATTCGACCTGCCAAGATTAACCAGAACGGCCCGGCGCGCATTGTCACGCTGTCAAAGAATTCCGGCGAGCGTAACTTCACCGTGGGACATGATGGTGACCGTTTCGACGTGCGGCTGCGGACAACAAAGACAAGCGTCAACGGCAATCCTTCTCTGTATTCCGCCCGAAAGAGCCTGGCCGCGAAATTGACTCATGTGGCCTACACGCGCGATCGGTCGGGCCGGGCGCGAATTTACATCAACGGCAAACAACGTGGCGAACGCAAGATTGCCGGCGCGACTTCGAATTGGAATCGGTCTTATCAATTGGCGTTGGCCAACGAGCTATCAGGCGATCGCCCCTGGTTGGGCACATACTACCTGGTGGCAATCTACAGCCGTGACTTGTCGCCGAACGAGATCCGGCAGAACTTCAAAGTAGGCGCACAAGTCAACATTGCGCCCGAGTTGGCCGAACGGAAGCATGCAAGATTCTTCGAGACCAACATCGCTCCAATCCTGGCGCGGCATTGTTTGGAATGCCACGATTCCAGTACGAAGAAAGGCCGCTTGGACTTGTCCAAGAAAATCGCGGCGCTGGCGGGCGGCAAGAGCGGCAAGGTCATCGTCCCTGGCCAGTTCAAAAAGAGCCGGTTATGGCGACTGGTCGAAACGGACGCGATGCCTAAGAAACAGCCGCCGTTATCGTCGCAGCAAAAAGCGCTTTTGAAACAGTGGATCGACACGGGTGCGACTTGGTCGTTGGCCACCATCGATCCCGCGATTTACGCTCATGACAGCCGCGCTGCTAATAACTGGGTGCGGCGGCTCACGGTGTCCGAATACGTCGAAACCGTGCGTAGCGCGACTGGCGTGAACATCGAAAAAGAAGCCCGCGAAATCCTGCCACGCGATGTGCGGGCCGATGGGTTCAGCAACACGGCCTATAACCTGGGCGTCGATCTGAAACATGTGGACGCTTACGCCAGGCTCGCTGGAATCATTGTCAGCCGGATGGACGTGTTGGCGTTCGCCCGGAGGTTTTCCAAGAGCCGCAAGCTGTCGACCGATGACACAATGCGGCAGTTCGTCGCCAACATGGGAAAATGGTTGCTGCGCGGGCCGCTCGAAGATCGTGAAGTCACGGCCTACAGCGGAATCGCGACAACGGTCGCCAGTGCGGGAGACGATTTCAAAGAGGCGGCCGGTTATCTGATCGAGGCGATGTTGCAGTCGCCGCGATTCATCTATCGCATCGAAAACCAACAAGGAGACGGAACCGCGTGGCCGGCCGGCGAATATGAACTCGCGTCGCGCTTGAGTTACATTATCTGGGGCGGCCCGCCGGACGAACAGCTGATGAAGGCCGCTGATTCCGGCCAGCTATCCGATCGCACTCGTTGTCTCGCACAGGTGCGCCGGATGCTCGACGATCCACGAGCCATCAATCGATCTTCGCAGTTCATTGCCGAATGGTTGAACTTGGACCGATTGGACAACCTCCAGCCGGATCTGAAGAGGTTCCCGGATTGGAACGCCCAACTCGCATCCGACATGCGGGAAGAAACGTTGGCATTCTTTAAGGAAGTCGTTTGGAAGCGGAAACGTCCGTTGTCTGAGTTGCTGAACGCCCAAGTCACGTTCGCGACGCCTCGTTTGGCCTCTCATTATGGTCTGAAGCCACAAGGCACAGGGCTGTCACGATACGACTTGGCATCGGTTCGCGGTCGCGGAGGACTACTAACGCAGGGTAGTGTGTTGACGGTCGGAGGCGACGAAGCTTCGATGGTCTCGCGCGGGCTGTTCGTCCTGCACGACCTGCTACGCGGCTTGGTGAAGGATCCGCCACCGTGCGTCGACACGACACCCGTCCCCACCAAATCGGGACTGACGCAACGCGGCATCGCCGAGGCGCGCCTCGCCAACATCAACTGCGGTGGCTGCCATGCGAAGTTCGAACCGCTGGCTTTTGGACTTGAAAAATTCGATGGGCTCGGAGCGTTTCACGAAAAAGACAAACACGGAAACAAGTTGCGCGACGACGGCGAGATTCTGTTCCCGGGCGCGGCCAAGCCTGTTAGCTATAAGTCGTCGGCGGAACTGATGAACTTGCTGGCCAAGAGCGAGCGAGTCCGCGAAACGATGACCTGGAAAGTCACCCAATTTGCAATGGGCCGCCCGTTGGTCGCCGCCGATGCACGGATCGTCGCCGGAATTCACGAGTCCGCTCAAAAGGCCGGTGGAACTTACACCGGCCTGATCACCGCCATCGTAATGAGCGATCTGGTTCAGATGACACGTACCGAGGCGCAGGATCTGGAAAAGTAAAAAATAAGTTGAATGTGCCATGTAGTACAATTCCGCGCATGGAGAAAATTGATGAAAAAGCAAAACGTCAGCCGTCGTACGATTCTCAAGGGTGTTGGAACCGTTGTGGTCGGCTTACCATTCCTCGAAGAGATGCTGGTCGCGCCCGCGACGGCCGCTGCGAAAAAGGCCGTGCCGACCAGGGCGTTCAATGTTTTCTTTGGCCTCGGCATTCCCGCTCCGCTTCAAACCGAAGGTTTCAAAGGCGTTCTCGAACCGCTCAAGCCACTCAGCAAAAAGCTGTTGATCATGCGAAAGGTCAACCAGCTTCGGTGTGACGAACGCGGAATCAACGCTCATTATGACGGAGCCATCGGAGCGTTCACGGCCGAGGCGCCCGAGGGTGAAGCGAAAGCCGGCGGACCGTCGATCGACCAGGTGATCCGCAAGGCCCATTATCCGAAGGGGCTGCCCGCCGGGATGGTGCCGACTCTGGTCGGTGGCACGTTTTTCCGGCGTAGTCGCGTCGGACGTTACGTACACAGCTATAACATGGACGGCACGGTCGCGGCGTTGATGCAAGAGAAACCTCGTGATGCGTTCGACCGCGTATTTGGCACCATCTCGTTGGCCGGTGACACCGACGCACGGCGCAAGCGGCTAAAGCTGAGCGTGCTGGATTCGGTGGTCGACCAGTACAAGTTCTATACCGGAGCCAACTCGCCGCTTGGTGCTGCTTCGAAGGCACGCGTCGCCGATCATCTTGATCGCATCCGCGAATACGAACAGCGGGCCTATGCGCTGAAGAACAAGGATCCCAATGCGCCGAAGTTGCCTCCCCGGTCCGAGGTTGCTCATGGAGGCCCAGCCGATCCCGGCGGAATGGGGATCGACATCACGCTGGACGAATTGACGACCGAGTGGCGGTTGATGGCCGACCTGTACGCTCTGGCAATTCAAACTGATCGCGTCCGATTCGGCTCGTTGACATTTCTGGCCGCCGGCGAGCGTATCCGGCTAACGGGCGACTACGAATACGGTGGCAAAAAACTCTGGAAATTCGATGATGCCACTCAACTGAACGCCACTGCCGACAAGGGGTGCAGCCACGAGTGGTGGCACCAATTCAACGAAAAGAAAAAGAACGCAGCACTGCGGGCCCACGCTCACATGAAGATGCGTGAGATCGCCTACTTCCTGAAGCAACTCGATGGCCCGGATTCGCAAGACGCAAACGGCAAGACAATCCTCGATAACTCGTTGATCACCATCTCGACCGAATCGGGCGACGGCCGCCACAACGACGTGAAACGCGAACTATCAGGCGTCTTTCACGCCATCACCGGCGCGAACGGACGATTCAAGACAGGCCAAATCATGGATGTCGGAGCTGAAGGTTTGGACGTCTACAACACAATGCTCGACGCAATGGGCGTTTCCCACCGAATCGGACCAGCAAAGCGAAAAACACAACCCGTCGACGCGATTCGCGTCTAAGATGCCCTTGATCCCGACAACAACGTTGATGCGTCCGCGCACAAGCCGGTCGCTTCTCACTTTGCATGAATGAGGCGACCGGCAGCCGACTCTGGGGCCGAAACAGCATCGGCTTCGAAATCGACGAAACCTACCTCGCAATGGCGGCCAACCGATTTGCCAGAGACACGTCAGGGCTGTTTAGTCGGTCGCAAGGACGCTGTCGAAGAATTGCTCGACACGCTCGTCACTGTCGGCCAAGCCCGCCAAACCAACGACGGCCGATACGTTGCGTAGAGGCAGTTTCAAAATCCGGTAACGCTTTACTGTAACTTCGTTTAACGGCTAGCCGTTAAACGAGTTACGGCGAGGAACCCATCACAAAGTGGCGATCTCCAATTACGGCGCCCGGCTGAATTGCGGACGGTTTCCCGTCACCGAGTTCGAACAAGTATCGTACGGTCGGTTTGAAATCACGACGATCAGCGCCGAGAGTGCGCCGAGAGTGCGACGGACGCTGACGGCATTGCAGCGACCGTTACATCAAAGTACACTGATGTTTGCAGTTTCTTTCCCTCGGAGAAATGCGGTTTGAATTGGCGAAATCAAAAAATTACGTACGCCGCGATTCTTGCGATTACTTTTTCTGGGGCAATCCCAGTCTACGCAGGCGAGCTACTGCGTGTGCGACCAAGCGAAATATCGCTCGACCATCCCGAGGCGTCTCAACAGATGCTCGTTGACGAGGCAACGCGAAACGCGGGTGACCTGACGCGACAGGTTAGTTATGCATCCGCCGATCCGTCAGTTGCCGTCGTAACGCCGACGGGCCGCGTGCTGCCGCGTGGCGAAGGACAGACTCAAATCGTAATTCGGCATAACGAGCTAACGCACTCGGTGCCCGTCACTGTCAGCAGGTTGACATCGCCGATTCCGGTTTCGTTCCGTGACGACGTGATTCCCATTTTGTCGAAAGCTGGTTGTAATTCGGGCGGTTGTCACGGAAAAGCCGAGGGAAAAAACGGTTTCAAATTGAGCGTTTTTGGATTCGATCCTGCCGCCGATTTCGCGGCGCTGGTTTCTGAAGGCCGTGGCCGACGTGTTTCCGTTTCGACGCCGGAATCGAGCCTGCTGCTCAGAAAAGCGACGGCCCGGATTCCGCATGGCGGCGGCGGAAAAATACCCGTCGGCGGGTTGTGGCATCGGCGTCTGACAAGATGGATCGTCGAAGGCGCGACGTTTGACGAGTCGGCTCAGCAATCAATCGTTGCAATCGAAGTCGAACCCAAACAATTGGAAATGGGGCCGAGAGCCACGCAACAATTGCGAGTGACAACGATTGATTCCGAATCGCGGCGGCAGTGTGTGACGATTGAAGCAGAATACCGTTCGAATGCCGAGCCGATCGCAACGGTTGACCGCGACGGACTGATCACTGTCAGCGACGTGCCGGGCGAAGCCGCCATTCTGGTGCGATACATGGGACATGTGGCCGTGTGCCGTGTGACATTGCCCCGGCCCGCGGTCGAGTTCGCACGTCCGGTCGAAAACAACTTCATCGATCATCACGCTTGGAACAAACTCGATCGCTTGCGGATTCAGCCGAGCGGATTGGCGGACGATGCGACATTCTTGCGACGCGTGTATCTCGACACGATTGGTACGTTGCCAACGGTCGCCGAAGCGCGAACATTTCTCGACAACAACGATGCGACCAAACGGCGGAAACTGATCGACCGTTTGTTAGAACGAGCGGAGTATGCCGATTACTGGGCGATGCGATGGGCCGATATTCTGCGTGTGGATAAAGACCGGGTGACTCCGCAGGGAGCCGTTGCCATGACGCGATGGCTGCGCCGGCAGTTCAAGGAGAATACGCCGTACGATCAGTTTGTCCGGTCCATCGTGGCGGCGCGCGGCAACACGTTGGACGAAAGCCCGGCAGCATTTTTCCAAGTTCACGCGAAACCCGGGGAAGCAGGCCGCTCAATCAGCCAATTGTTTTTGGGAGTCCGCATTGAATGTGCTCAATGCCACCATCATCCGTTCGAACGATGGAGTCAGTCGGACTATTTCGCGTTCTCGGGATTCTTCACGGGGATCGGCCGTAAAAAGGTGGCGACAGGTGGCCAGAAAATATTTACGCAACCAGGTTCGGACCTGAAGCACCCACGAACGGG